>NZ_LWGH01000100.1:0-9569 GCF_001635395.1 Sulfitobacter sp. HI0129
TCGGGCAGGAGCCGGTCTTTGAAAGCCCCATCAATCAGGGCACCCACTGCGCCAAGGGTGCGGCCGCGCGCGAAACCGCCGTGGGCGAACGCCGTCTGAAATATCCAATGAAAAAGGAAGGCGGCGAATGGCGCCGCATTTCGTGGGATCAGGCGATATCCGAGATTTCATCGGAGCTGCTGCGCATCCGCGAGGAATCCGGCCCCGAGGCCGTGGCATGGATGGGGTCGGCGAAATTTTCCAACGAACAGGCCTATCTGTTCCGCAAGTTTGCGGCCTTCTGGGGAACGAACAACGTCGACCATCAGGCCCGTATCTGCCATTCCACCACCGTCGCCGGTGTGGCCAATACATTCGGCTACGGCGCGATGACGAACACCTACAACGACATCCGGAATTCCAAGTCGATCATCATCTTCGGCGGCAACCCGGCAGAGGCGCATCCCGTGTCGCTGCTGCATGTCCTCAACGGCAAGGAAAACGGCGCGCCGCTGATCGTGGTCGATCCGCGTTTTACCAGAACCGCCGCCCATGCGGATGAATTCGTCCGCATCCGGCCCGGTGCCGATGTCGGTTTCATGTGGGGGCTTGCGCGGATCATCCTCAAGAACGGCTGGGAAGACCGGGAGTTCATCGAAAGCCGGGTTTTCGGGCTGGAGGACGCGCTCGACGAGATTGAAAAGTGGACACCGGAAGAGGTGGAGCGCGTGAGCGGCATCCCCCCGGAGCAGACCGAGCGGGTCGCGCGGATGCTGGCCGAAAACCGGCCCGGCACACTGATCTGGTGCATGGGCCTGACGCAATCGACGATCGGCAACAACAAGACGCGGGCGGCGTCGATCCTGCAGCTTCTGCTGGGCAATATCGGCAAGGTCGGCGGCGGCGCCAATATTTTCAGGGGCCATGACAACGTGCAGGGGGCGACCGATCTGGGCGTGTCCTGTGATACGCTGCCGGCCTATTACGGGCTGACGGAAGGCGCATGGCGGCATTGGGGCCGCGTCTGGGATGTCGAGTATGACTGGCTCAGGTCGCGCTTCGGCTCCAAGGAGCTGATGGAAAAGCCCGGCGTGCCGGTGAGCCGCTGGGCCGACGGCATCCTGGAGGACGCCGAGAGCTTCAAGCAGCCCGCGCCGCTGCGCGCGATCACCTTCTGGGGTCACGCCACCAACAGCCAGACCCGCGGACCCGACCGCAAGCGCGCGCTGGAAGAGGCGGACCTTGTCGTGGTCGTCGACCCTTTCCCGACCCAGACCGCCGTGGAGGCCGAGCGCAGCGACGGCATGTACCTTCTGCCTGCGGGCACGACGCTGGAAATGCATGGATCGGTCACCAATTCCAACCGGTCCCTGCAGTGGCGGGACAAGGTGCAGGAGCCTGTATTCGAGGCCCGCGAAGATTACGAGATCGTCCGGATGCTGGCGGATGCCCTGGGCTTCGGCGAGGAATTGTTCAAACATATCTCGATCAAGGACGGTGTGCCCGAGGCGGAGGATATCCTGCGCGAGATCAATCGCGGGACATGGACTATCGGGTATACCGGGCAGAGCCCGGAGCGGCTGAAGCTGCACATGGAGCATCAGGACAAGTTCGATTCCGTCACGCTGAAGGGCATGTCCGGTCCGGTGGAGGGTGAATATTACGGGTTACCCTGGCCAAGTTGGGGGCGGTCGGAGATGGGCCATCCCGGCACGCCCATTCTTTACGATACCACCAAACCGGTCGCCGAGGGCGGGCTGCCCTTCCGCGCCCGCTGGGGGGTGACGCACGAAGGCCGCAACCTGCTCGCAGAAGACAGCTTCACCAAGGGGTCGGAGATCGAGGACGGCTATCCCGAGCTGACCATGGGCATGCTGGAGGCGCTCGGCTGGCTGGATGAGCTGACCGCGCGGGAACGTCTGATCGCGGTTTCGGTCGCGACGGACAGGTTCCGCTGGGAGATGTTTAACATGTCCGAAGCCGATGCGGCCGCCGCGATGGATGCGCTGGAGACGGAGGCAAAGCGCCTTGGGTCCGGCGGATCGGACGCGTCGGGCGGTGACGGGGGCGGCGAGGATATCGGAACGCGTTTTCCGGATTATCCCGAGCGGGCGCTGACGGCCATTGAATCCTATCTGGCCAACAACCCGCAGGAGGATGCGCCGGAGGATCTGTCGGTGGCCGACAAGATCAGGCGCGTGAACTGGAAAACCGACCTGTCGGGCGGGATCCAGCGGGTGGCCATCGCGCACGGCCTTGCCCCCTATGGCAACGGCAAGGCGCGGGTGCTGGTCTGGAACTTCCCCGACCCGGTGCCGCTGCACCGGGAGCCGCTATATACCCCGCGCCGCGACCTGCTGCCGCAGTACCAGACCTTCGAGGATCAGGTGGTTTGGCGTCTCCCGACGCTCTACCGCTCGATCCAGGAGGTCGATCACGCGGCGGACTTCCCCCTCGCGCTCACATCCGGGCGTCTGGTCGAATTCGAAGGCGGGGGGGACGAAACGCGTTCCAACAAGTGGCTCGCCGAATTTCAGCAGCAGATGTTCGCGGAGATCAATCCCGAAGACGCGGCCCGCGTCGGGATCACCCATGGCGAGCCATGCCGCGTCAGCACACCCGAAGGCACGGTTCAGGTCGAGGCGCTGGTCACGAAACGGGTTGGCCCGGGGACGGTGTTCATGCCGTTTCACTTCGCCGGGATGTGGATGGGCGAGCGTATCGCGGACCGCTACCCCGAAGGCGCGGCGCCCTTTGTGATCGGCGAGGCATCGAACACGGTGCAGACCTATGGCTACGATCCAGTGACACAGATGCAGGAAACGAAAGCGACCCTGTGTCGTATCGAACCCGCGTAAGGAGGCAGAATGGCACGCTTGAAATTTCTTTGCGACACCGAGCGTTGTATCGAATGCAACGCCTGCGCGACGGTCTGCAAGAACGAACACGAAGTTCCCTGGGGCATGGTGCGCCGCCGGGTGGTGACGATCAACGACGGCGAGCCGGGCGAGAAGTCCGTCGCCATATCTTGCATGCATTGCACCGACGCGCCCTGCGTCGCGGTCTGCCCGGTTTCGACCCTCTACCAGACCGATCTGGGCATCGTTCTGCATGACAAGGACACCTGCATCGGCTGCGGCTATTGCTATTACGCCTGCCCCTTCGGTGCGCCGCAGTTTCCACGCTCCACCCTTTTCGGCACGCGCGGAACGATGGACAAATGCACCTATTGCGCGGGTGGCCCGGAAGAGAACGGCAGCGAGGAAGAGTTCAGGAAATACGGCCGTAACCGCATTGCGGAGGGCAAGCTGCCGATCTGCGCGGAGGTCTGTTCGACCCGCGCGCTGCTGGCCGGTGACGGTGAAACCATCGGAGAGATCTACCGCGAGCGCGTCATCGCACGGGGCTTCGGCTCCGGCGCCTGGGGATGGTCCTCCGCCTATTATCCGGATGATCGGGGATGAGTGACGAGGTAAAAATCCATGGCCGGGATTTTACGGCCTATCGCATCGGCGGCGCCATCGCGGCGCTGATCCTGGGCTTTCTGTTGATCTGGCAGGTATGGGAGCTGTTCGACGATGACAGCCTGACGGTGCCGGAGGTCCATTGGGGCGCTGCATCGGGCGAGGGGGAGACCGACGGTGTTGAAATCCAGTCAGGTATCATTGCCAGCGACGTTCTGCGCGCCCGGACAAAGCTGCAGGATGAACGGTTCCGGTCCGGCCCGTCGCCGGATGCCGAAGTGCCCGAATATGTCATCGGCGGCGGGCCGCGGCTGATTGAATCCCCGATGGGGGAGGAAACCGGCGTCGGCTTCACGGAAGCTTGGGCGCAGATGGACGGAGAGACGGCGACGATGGTGCGAGGGCCGCAGCGGGTCTTTGGCATCTCGTCTCTGCCCTATGCCGGGGCCGCTTTGTTCGAGCGGCCGGATGGGCGCAACTGGCGCTTTGGCATGGCGGATTTCGTCACGCATCTGGGCGCGCTCGCGATCCTCGGCTTCAGCTTCCTGCTGGCGCTGATCCTTGCCATCCGGGGCCGCGTGCCCATCGCGAAAGGGCGCAGTGGCAAGACCGTGAAACGCTTCGGCTTTCTGGAACGCGCGAACCACTGGATGACGGCGGTCAGCTTTCTGGGGCTTGCGCTGACCGGGCTGGTGATTGCCTACGGCGATACCGTGATCCGCCCCTTCGGTGAGCCGCTGCTGGGCGATCTCGGCTGGCTGTCGACCTGGGGGCATGTGCTGTTCTTCCCGACATTCACGCTGGGCGTGCTTTTCATGATCCTGAAATGGACCTGGGGCAACCTGCCCAGCCGGCTCGATATCCAGTGGCTCAAGCGGGGAGGGGGGTTCTTTTCGGACGATCCCGACAACCCGCCCGCGCGCAAGTTCAATGCCGGTCAAAAACTCATCTTCTGGTCGGCGGTGATCGGCGGGCTGATCATGATCGGCACGGGCATCACGCTGATGTTCCCGTTCTACTGGCTCGACCTTGAAGGGATGAGCTGGGTCATGCTGATCCACGCGGGCATCGCCGTCATGCTGATCGCGATTTTTATCGGTCATATCTACATCGGAACCGTCGGCATGCAGGGGGCGATCGAAGCCATGTGGGGCGGCAAGGTCGACCGGAACTGGGCCGAGGAGCATCACGAGCTCTGGCTGGCCGAGATCGAGGACGGCACGGCAAGACGCGAAGGGAGCCGGTGACATGGGTGCATTTCTGACGGGGCTGGCCGCAATCACGCTGGTATCGGTGGCGACATGGTTCACGCTGCAAAGCTTTACCGTGACCACGGTTGAACGCTACGACGGCACCACGGTAACGGTGTCTGACAAGGCGAGTTCCGGCGAGGCCTGGGAATGACCGGGGCACGGACCCTGCGGAAGGCGTGCTGAAGCGGTTACGGTCCGGTGCCTTGTGCCGGATGCCTCAGGGCAGGATCCGGCTCGCCTCGAACGCCACGAAGGCGCTGCCGGCCAGAAGGGCCGCGACAATCACCAGCGCGCCGCCGATCACCATCGCCGAACCGCTGGAACGGTCCAGCACCGCGATATGGCCCTGCGGTTCGTTGAAATAGGTCCGGCCCATCACCCGCGCATAGTAGAAGAGCGAGGCGACGGTATTCGCCGCCGCCAGCACCGCGAGCCAGAGATAGCCGCCCTCGATCGTTGTCAGGAACAGCGCGAGTTTGCCCAGGAACCCGACCGTGGGCGGGATGCCCACCAGTGACAGGAAAGAGATGACCAGCACCGTGGCCACGAGCGGGCGCTGCTTTGCCAGACCGTCGTAATCGGAAAGCGCCGTGCGGCCCCGCAGATAGGCAACCACGGCAAAGGCCGTCAGGTTGCCGATGGCATAGCTGGCGATGAAGGCCAGCAGGGCGGTAAGCGCATCGGGGCTGAGGCCCAGAACGGTCACCGCCATCAGGACGTACCCGGCCTGCGCCACCGACGACCAGCCGATGAGCCGCCGCATATCGTCCTGCCAGAAGGCGGCGAGATTGCCGAGCGTCATCGTAGCCGCGGCCAGCACCGCGATGAGCGGGCGCAGGCCGAGCATTTCGGGCGGCACGAGCTGCACGAGCCGCGCCAGTGCGATCGCCGCGCCGATCTTGGGCACCACGGTCAGGAACGCCGCCGAGGGGACAGGCGCGCCCTCTGCCACATCCGGCAGCCATGCATGGGCGGGCACGGCACCCAGCTTGAAGGCCACGCCGGTGATCGTCAGTGCGAAGCCCACGAAGAGAAGGGGGGAGAGGCCCGTGCCCAGGGCGAGCGTTGTCTTGATCTCCGCATAGGCGGTGGAGCCGAGCAACCCCAGCATCAGCGTGACGCCGGTGATGAGCAGCGCGTTCGACAGCGCCCCCATGAGGAAATATTTCATGCCCGCCTCGACGGAGAGCGCCCAGTCGCGGTGCCATGCGGCCAGCGTGTACCCCGTGACCGAGGAAAGCAGCACCGCGATGGTCAGTTGCAGCAGATCACCGGCCCCGGCCATCGTCATGGCGCCTAAGGTGGCGAGCAGCAGGATCGTGTAATATTCCCCATGCCTCGGATCGGTCCGGAACCAGCCGGGCGACAACAGGATGCAGAAGGCGGCGCCCAGCAGGATCATCAGCCTCGCCCAGAGGCTCGCCCCGTCCAGCGCCCATGTGTTCGAAAAGGTGAACCGGGTTTCGCCCAGCTGGGCCAGTATCAGGACAATCGCGATGGCAATGCCCGCAAGCGCCACCAGCGCCGCCCCCGCCTGAAGACGGCGCGGTGCGAAGACCGCGAAGAGCAGCGCAAGCACCGCCGCGACGATGATCGCTATTTCGGGGAAGACGTCGCTGATCGGCACGGTCAGCCCCCTATGATGGCGGATGTGCTGCTGCCGATCAGGTCAAGAAGCCAGCGGGGATAAATACCGATCAGGATGACCAGCGCGAGTATCGCGGCAAGGATGCTGCCTTCGCGCAGGCTGACATCGGGAAAGCCTTCGCGCGCTTTCGGCAGCTCGCCGAAGAAGACCTGTTGCAGCAGCCGCAGGAACAGCGCGGCGGTGATCAGGATGCCCAGCAGGCCGATGGCCGCGATCAGCGGGAAGACGGCGAAAGTGCCGACGAAAATCTGCACCTCGGCCACGAAACCCGCCAGCCCCGGCAGGCCCAGACTGGCGAAGGAGGCGATGACGGCGGCGGTCGTCAGGCGCGGGGCGACTTTGGCAAGGCCCCCGTAGGCGTCCATGTCATAGGTTTCCGCCCGCGCCCAGAAGCCCCCGGCAATCAGAAAGAGCGCGCCGGTGATCAGCCCGTGGGCGACCATTTCGACGACGGCGCCCGTCAGCGCCATTTCGCGTGCGCTTTCCGAACCGCTCAGCAGTGCCCCGGCGGCGGCGATGCCCAGAACGGTGTAGCCCATGTGGTTGACCGAGGTATAGGCGATGCGCCGTTTCAGATCGGTCTGGCCAAGGGCGACAATCGCCCCCCAGAGGATCGACGCAAGCGCGACGAGCGCCAGCGGCAGGGCGTAATCGGCAAAGGTATCGCGCATCATCTGGAAGGGGATCCGCACCAGCCCGTATGTCCCCATCTTCAGCAGCACCCCGGCAAGGATCGCCGAGGCGGGCCCCGGCGCCATCACATGCGCGGGCGGCAACCACGTATGGACGGGAAACAGCGGTGCCTTGATGGCGAAACCGGCGACGAACCCCAGCAGGATCAGCCCGCCGCGCAGGTCCATCCCGGCGAGCGGCTGGGCCGCGATCAGGGCGCGCATGTCGAAGGTGATCGGGTCCATCGTCAGCACCAGCCCGATGATCGCCAGCAGGATCGCGAGCGAACCGGCGAGCGTGTAGATGAAGAACTTGAGCGCCGCGCCCTGTGCATCGCCGTGCCCCCAGCGCCCGATGAGGAAGAACATCCCCACGAGGCTGAGGTCGAAGAAGACGTAGAAGATCAGCAGGTCGAGGACCATGAACAGGCCCAGCGAGACCGATTCAAGAAACAGGAACCATGCATAATAGGCGCGGGGGCGTTCGGGGTTTTCCATGGGCCATGCGATGCAGCCGATGAAGAGAAACGCGCTCATCAGCGAGAGCGCCAGCGACATGCCGTCCACGCCGACGCGCCACGCAACGCCGAGCGCGGGTATCCATGGCGCTTCGGCATAGAACTGGAAGGCGGGCGCACCCGCGCCGGTATCGAACCCTGCCCAGACGATCAGCAGCACGAGGAACGTGAGGGCCGAGGTGGCGACCGCGATGATGCGGGCCGCGGAATGGCTCGTATTCGGCATGAAAGCCAGAAACAGGGCACCCAGTATCGGGATCAGGATGGCGAGTGTCAGCATGTCATGCTCCTGCGGCGAGAATGGCGATTACGGCGACAACGCCGCCGACGATGTAGGCGTAATAGTGGTGCGAAAGGCCGGTCTGCAGCCGCCGTAGATCCCGGCCCAGCATGCCGGTCAGGCTGGCGCTGCCTTCGGGGAGCCCGTCTGAAAGCGCCTCTCCGAAGCGATCGGTGACATGGGCCAGCCAGTCGCCGAAGCGGGCGGTGCTGCGGATACCCATGTCGACGACGCGATCATCCGTTCTTGCGATCGCGGCGGCTGCCCTGCGGCCAAGCGCACCAATCCCGCGCGGGCCTGCATCGATCACGGTGTCGTCGATCCACGCGCCTGTGCGGGCGAGCGCCTCGGCCGGGCGTACCACAAGAACCGTGACGAGCTGGGGAAGCCCCAGCCATTCGGCGGCGGCAGCGGCGGTGCCGTGGGCGCCCAGTGCAGGATGCCGCCGGACCAGATAAACACCGCTCAGCACACCGGCGGCGATGAAGGTGAAGGACAGGATCATGAGCAGCGTGCTGCCCTTGGGGAGCGTGCTGTCCAGCACTTCCGCGAACGGTTCGGAGACCGGTTTGAACCACAGGAGGCTGGCGGTCAGGGTCATGAAGGACAGCAGCGCAAGGCCGATGATTTCGGCCCATCCCGGCTTTTCAATGGTCCGGTCGTCATCGCTTTTCCAGCCGAAGGCCAGAAGCAGGAACCGGGTGGCATAGGCCGCGCTGAGCGCGCCGCCGATCATCACCGCGACGGGCAGCCAGTATCCGGTGTGTTCGGTCGCCTTGATGATCTCTTCCTTGCTCCAGCCGCCGCCGGTCGCGGGAAAGCCTGCGAGGCCAAGTGCTGCGATGGCCGTCAATACGGCCGCCACGGGCATCGCCCGGCCCAGCATCATCCGGTCGAGCCGGTAGCCGCCCACCGCATCCCCCGCGAGGCCCGCGGCAAGGAAAAGCGGCGCCTTGAAGGTCGCATGCACGATCAGGTGGAAGATCGCGATCGCCGGATAGCCCACCCCGACGGCGATGAACATGAACCCGAGCTGTGCCGAGGTGGAGGCCGCCAGCAGCCGTTTGGCGTGATTTTGCAGGACGCCGACAACCCCGCCGACAAGGGCCGTGACCAAACCGATGGTGATCGCCGTGGCATCGAACCCCGGCGCCAGCGACAGGGAGGGCTGAAGCCGGGCGAGGATATAGGTACCCGCCGCCACCAGTGTCGCCGCGTGAAGGAGGGCGGATACCGAGCTGGGGCCCGCCATAGCCCTAAACAGCCATGTACCGAAGGGAACCTGACCCGCCTTCGACGCCGCCGACAGCAGGATGCCATAGGCCACGACCCATTGAAGCGGCCCTTCCAGCGTCTCTATCCCGGCGTATTCGAACGATCCCGTCCCGGCATAGAGCGCCATGACGGCGGCAAAAAGACCCAGATCGCCGAAGCGTGTCATGACGAAGGCGTAAAGGCCCGAGCGGGGGTTCTCGATGTCCTGCCATTTGTGCGAGATCAGCGCCCACGAACAGGCGCCGATGAGCTCCCACCCCATGATCAGCGTCAGCAGGTCATTGGCGACGACGACCAGTTCCATGCCCCCGGCAAAGAGGATCATCAGCCCGACGAGACGCCCGAGGCCCTTTGATTTTTCGTGCTGCGCGGCGTGGAAGATAACGGCCAGCGCGACGACGGGCACCATCAGCGCCACCGCTGCCGATATGGGCGTGAAGGCGGCGGAAAGGCGGATCGCGTCGGACCAGATCAGGCTGCC
>NZ_LWGH01000101.1:0-221 GCF_001635395.1 Sulfitobacter sp. HI0129
CTCCTATGAGCCGCGTGACGAGCCGCGTCAATGGGACTGGTCGATCCGCTCCTGTGATCGCGAGAACCGGACCTGCCGCTACATCCAGCGGGTCTACGGATCCCACGCGCCCTGGCCCGCGACATTCATCTCGGAAAGCGGGCAGGAGATCGCTTACCCGACCAGCGGTGGCCTATGGCACTTCTATTCCCGCAGCATCATGGTCGAATTCGGCGACTACG
>NZ_LWGH01000102.1:0-256 GCF_001635395.1 Sulfitobacter sp. HI0129
ATCCTCGTCAGAGGACTTAGTCCTGGGGATCTTTAGCGCTCGGAGGGAACATCACCAGCTCCGAGACCGCGACCGGGAAGTCGAGCTTGAGGCTGAAGAACTCCGATCCATCCCCGTTGCGGGTGTTGCGGAACATCGCGCCCACGCGCTGAAAACGGGTGCGCTCCTGGCCATCGGTATCGGTGAACTTGACGGGGACGGTGGCGACGTAGTGGTTGGTCATTTGGGTTACTCCTTGTTGCGATGGGGATCACCC
>NZ_LWGH01000103.1:0-207 GCF_001635395.1 Sulfitobacter sp. HI0129
TTGTCTCATGGGCATGCACATCGTCGGAGAACGTGGCCCCAACGGCATCCCATGCAGGACGCCCGGCGCAGAAATCATCCTCTATCACCCATTGGCGATAAGCCTCGTGGCTCACCGGGGCGGCGTCGTCGATCCCATATTCGTGCACCAGTGCAAGCTCTTTGGGGCCGGTTGCGGGCGCGATGCAATCGACCATCGAATTCGGGA
>NZ_LWGH01000104.1:0-326 GCF_001635395.1 Sulfitobacter sp. HI0129
GCAGCCTCGTAGAGGCTGGGCCGCGCCAGTTCCGCCTTGAGCACCCGGTGGTCCTCTCCGCGGTGTTCATGCAGCGACATGAGCGCTGCATTACGGTTGCCCAGGATATATTCGATGAGCCGGTATTGATGCGACTGGAAGCCGCTGGATTTGCCCAGCGATGGCCGGAAGGCGGTGTATTCGCTGGGGGTCATGGTGCGCAGCACGTCCCATGCGTTGTTGAGCTGCTCGAATATCCGCGCCACGCGGCTGAGCATCTTGAACGCGGGCTGCAGGTCGTCATGCTCCATCACCTTGCGCGCCGCCTGCAATTCGTGGATCGCCAG
>NZ_LWGH01000105.1:0-250 GCF_001635395.1 Sulfitobacter sp. HI0129
ATATAGGCCTGCCGTTCGGTCACGGAAATGACGCCGCGCGCGTCCAGCAGGTTGAAGATATGGCTCGCCTTGATCGCCTGATCATAGGCGGGATGCGCCATGACGATGCGCTTGCCGGTTTTCGGGTCTTCCGCAGGCTGGTCCAGAATGGCGCGGCATTCCGCTTCCGCTTCCTCGAAGTGGCGCAGCAGCACCGCGGTATCGGCGGTATCGAAGTTCCAGCGCGCGTATTCCTCCTCCGTCTGGCGGA
>NZ_LWGH01000106.1:0-365 GCF_001635395.1 Sulfitobacter sp. HI0129
CAGCAACACTGGGACTGAGACACGGCCCAGACTCCTACGGGAGGCAGCAGTGGGGAATCTTAGACAATGGGCGCAAGCCTGATCTAGCCATGCCGCGTGTGTGATGAAGGTCTTAGGATCGTAAAGCACTTTCGCCAGGGATGATAATGACAGTACCTGGTAAAGAAACCCCGGCTAACTCCGTGCCAGCAGCCGCGGTAATACGGAGGGGGTTAGCGTTGTTCGGAATTACTGGGCGTAAAGCGTACGTAGGCGGATCAGAAAGTTAGGGGTGAAATCCCGAGGCTCAACCTCGGAACTGCCTCTAAAACTCCTGGTCTTGAGTTCGAGAGAGGTGAGTGGAATTCCAAGTGTAGAGGTGAAAT
>NZ_LWGH01000107.1:0-253 GCF_001635395.1 Sulfitobacter sp. HI0129
ACTGAGGTCTTTCGCCGCCCGCTTCTACCTCAGGATGAAAGTTGCCCTCATTCGGGCCAACATCGGCCATATTCCGCTAACCATGCACCCCGCGAATCCTTGAATTCCAGTAGCTTCTGCAGACAAGATGGCGGCCTGTCCGACACTGACCGCGAAAGGAAAGCCCATCCGTTTCGACCTGCCCAGCCTGCCGTCCGCCCTGCGCGGCGCCGTGGAAGAGGCCCTGCGCGAAGGGGAGCATCGCCGCACGACG
>NZ_LWGH01000108.1:0-378 GCF_001635395.1 Sulfitobacter sp. HI0129
GCCCGCACGACCATCCCGAAGGTGGTGAACTGCAGGAAGGCGAAGACCGCTCCGATGATGAGCGCCGAGAAGCCGAAGTAGACGAGCCGCCAGTAGGGGTAGGCGATGACCGTATCGAGCCCCAGCAGCGCCCCGAAGTCGAAGCTGCCCGCGAAGGCCGCCGGTGCGGGGGTGGGGATCGGGTTGGCGCCGTAGAAATACTTGACGATCTCCTGCAGCACGATGGCGAGGCCGAAAGTCACGAGGATCTGGTCGGCGTGGGGACGCTTGTAGAAATGCTTGATCAGCCCGCGCTCCATGACGAAGCCGATGATCAGCATCACCGGGATCGCCAGCAGAATCGCCAGTGGCACGGACCAGTCGATGATACTGGCGCCC
>NZ_LWGH01000109.1:0-269 GCF_001635395.1 Sulfitobacter sp. HI0129
ATCAGCTCAAGGGGGGTAAGGCGCTCGCTCATGGGGTCCTCAATAGCCGCTGTCGGTCTTGAGCACGAAATGGCCCGGCTCGACCTCGGTGTAGACGGAAGGTTCGGGTTCGTAGTCGACGGGGTGGATGGGCGACGGGATGGGTTTGAAGTTCAGGTCCTTTTCCGCCTTGCGCTGGCGCGGATCGGCGATGGGAACGGCTTTCATCAGCGCCTGTGTATAGGGGTGCTGCGGGTTTTCGAACACCCGCTGGCGCGACCCGAGTTCGA
>NZ_LWGH01000110.1:0-8396 GCF_001635395.1 Sulfitobacter sp. HI0129
GACCCGTCCGAAAAGCTCATCGAAGAAGCATCCGCCTGCGGCAGGTTGTCGGGGTCCATACCCGCGTTGCGCACCGACCCCTTGAGGTAATTGCCCCAGACCCCGGTAAAGAGCGACGAATAGACGATGTCATCCGCGCCCGAGCCCACGATCATGTCCTTGTAGCCGGGTTCGGCATTGGCCTCTTCCGTGGCGATAAAGGGCGAACCGGTATAGCCCAGATCGGCCCCGACAGCGCGCGCCGCAAGCAGCGCCTCGCCCGTGGCGATGGCGCCTGACAGGGCCACCGGGCCGTCGAACCATTCGCGGATCTCGCGCACCAGCGCAAAGGGCGATTGCTGGCCCGCATGGCCCCCGGCCCCCGCCGCCACGGCCACCAGCCCATCGGCCCCCTTCTCGATGGCCTTGCGCGCGAACTTGTTGTTGATGATGTCATGCAGAACGATCCCGCCGCAGGAATGCGCGGCCTCGTTCACCTCCACCCGCGCGCCGAGCGACGTGATCCAGATCGGCACTTCGTGACGGGTACAAATCTCCAGATCGCGTTCCAGCCGGCCATTGGACCGATGCACGATCTGGTTCACGGCAAAGGGTGCGGCGGGGTTGTCCGGGTTGGCCTGATTGTGCCGGTCCAGTTCTTCGCGGATTACTGTCAGCCATGTGTCGAGCAGCGGATGCTCGCCTTCCGCCTCGCGGGCGTTGAGCGCCGGAAAGGACCCGACGATCCCCGCCTTGCATTGCGCGATCACCAGTTTGGGCACCGAGATGATGAACAGCGGCGACGCGATCATCGGCAGTCGCAGCCCCTGCAGCGCCTTGGGCAAATGAGAATCGTCGCGCTTGAGGGTACGGGCCATGCGACCTCCGGTCAGTGTCATGTTGATATGAAGGGGGCGGGTGAACCCGCCCCTCTTGTTCGCGAAACGCAAGTGTCAGAGAACCTCGAACAGGCCCGCGGCACCCATGCCGCCGCCGACGCACATGGTGCAGACGACGTATTTGGCACCGCGGCGCTTGCCCTCGATCAGGGCATGGCCGACCATCCGTGCGCCGGACATGCCATAGGGATGCCCGATGGAAATCGCGCCGCCATTTACGTTCAGCAATTCGTCCGGGATGCCCAGCTTGTCGCGGCTGTAGATGACCTGCACGGCGAAGGCTTCGTTCAGCTCCCACAGGCCGATGTCATCCATCTTGAGCCCATGCGCCTTCAACAGCGGCGGCACGGCATAGACCGGGCCGATGCCCATTTCGTCCGGCTCGCAACCCGCCGCCCAGACGCCAACGTAACGTCCCAGCGGCTCCAGCCCCTGCTGCTCTGCCAGCTTCGCTTCCATCACCACAGAGGCCGACGCGCCGTCGGACAGCTGCGAGGCGTTGCCCGCGGTGATGAACTTGCCTTCCTTGATGTGGATGCCGTCCTTGAAAACGGGCTGCAGCCCGGCGAGGCTTTCCTCCGACGTGCTGGGGCGGTTGCCCTCGTCCTTGTCGAGTTTCACGTCGTGGGACGAGATTTCCTTGGTTTCCTTGTCCTGCATCATCATCGTGCTGTCCATCGGCACGATCTCGTCGTCGAACTTGCCCGCCTGCTGGGCGGCATGGGTGCGGGCCTGCGACCGGGCCGCGTATTCATCCTGCGCCTCGCGGCTCACGCCGTAGCGTTCGGCCACCGTTTCGGCGGTCTCCAGCATGGACATGTAGATTTCGGGCTTGTGCTCCTTCAGCCAGTTGTCGGCCTTCACGCGCATCTCCGGCGTCTGCACCATGGAGATGCTTTCGACACCGCCCCCCACGACCACATCCATGCCGTCGGTGATCACCTGCTTGGCCGCCGTGGCAATCGCCATCATGCCCGACGCACACTGCCGGTCGAGCGACATGCCCGCCACGCTGACGGGCAGGCCCGCGCGGATCGCGGCCTGACGGGCGATGTTGCCCGCGCCGTGTCCCTGCTGCAGGGCCGAGCCGATGATCACATCGACGATCCGGTCGTGGTCCACCCCGGCCCGTTCCACGGCATGGGCGATGGCATGTCCCGCAAGAGCCTGCGGAGAGGTGTTGTTGAACGCCCCGCGATAGGCCTTGCCGATAGGCGTCCGGGCGGTGGAAACGATGACTGCGTCACGCATGTTGGTTCTCCTTCGTTTGGGTTAACCCCAATCCAGCTTCAGGCCACGGGCCTTGGCTGCGTTGCGGGCATATTTCTTAGTTTGGCTGAAGGCGTCAGCCATGTCTTCCTGATCCTGCGGATCGGTAATGTCGCCCCATGCGGCGGCGACCGCTTCGGGCGTGTTATCCTCCCCGGTGAGCGTGACGCCGCGGGTTTCATAGACGCGGGTCTGGGCGAAACTGCCGGCCCCCGCGCCGAGGATGACGCGGCTGGGGGCATCTTCGCTCACCAGATAGAGCAGGCCCGGCGTGATGGTCTCGGGCGCGAGCAGCTCCTGCGCCTCGGCGGGCAGCAGATCGGCCGTCATCCGGGTGGCAGCAGTAGGGGCCAGCGTGTTGACGCGGATGTTGTCGCGCGCGCCTTCCATGTGCAAGACGTTCATCAGCCCGAGCATCGCCGCCTTGGCAGCCCCGTAGTTTGATTGCCCGAAGTTGCCATAGAGCCCGGAGGCCGAAGCGGTCAGCACCACACGGCCATATTTCTGTTCGCGCATGATCGGCCAGCAGGCGTGGGCCACGTTGGCGGAGCCGATCAGATGCACGTCCACCACCTTGCGGAAATCGGCCATCTCCATCTTGGCGAAGGTCTTGTCCCGCAGGATACCGGCGTTGTTAACCACGATGTCGATGCGGCCCCATGCCTCCATCGCGCGGGCCACCATGTCTTTCACGCCCGCTTCGTCGGCCACATCGGTGCCATGGGCCATCGCGGTGCCGCCCGCGGCGCGAATTTCCTCCACCACCGCGTCCGCCGCGTCTGACGATGCGCCCTGCCCGTCCCGGCTGACGCCCAGATCGTTGACGACGACCTTCGCGCCGCGCGCCGCCAGTCCCAAGGCATGCGACCGGCCCAAACCGGTGCCCGCGCCGGTGACGATGGCGACCCGGTCGTCAAATCGGATATCGGCCATCAGTGCAGCGCCTGTTCGAAAATATTGGGGCCGGACATCACGTTGATGCCGCCCGAAACCGGCAAGATCGCCCCGGTCAGATAGGCGCCGCCCTTTCCGCAAAGGAAGAGCATGCAACCGGCGATGTCTTCGTCCCGGCCGACGCGACCCAGCGGTACGTCGTCGCCCACCTTGTCGCGGGTATCTTCGTTTGCGGTGGCAAAGGCCGTCATCCGCGAGACGAAGGGTCCGGGGGCCAGCGCGTTCACGGTCACGTGCTGCCCGGCGAGCTCCTTGCCGAGGATACGCGTCATGTGATGCACCGCCGCCTTCGACATGGAATAGGAATAGGCCCCGTCGCCCATTTCACGCTCCCCCATGACGGAGCCGACGTTGACGACCCGCGCCGGATCCTCCGCCGAACTCGAACTCACAAGCATCGGCAGCAGCTTTTGCGTCAGGTCGAACATTCCCGCGACGTTGACGTTCATCACCTTTTCCCATGCGGCGTGGGGGAACTGCCCCATCGGCGCACCCCAGGTGATGCCCGCGTTGTTCATCAGGATGTGGAGGCTGTCCGTCCGTTCTTTCACCGCCGCAACCAGCGCGTCGATCCCCTCTTCGGAGCCCACGTCGCCGACGAAACCGATTGCTTTGCCCGGCACGCCCAGTCCATTCAACTCTTCCGCGACGGCAGCACAGGCGCCTTCCTTGCGGCTTGCCATGAGCACGGTCGCCCCCGCCCGCACCAGCGCCTCTGCCGCCATGCGCCCGATGCCTGTGGCGCCACCGGTGACCAGCGCGGTCTTTCCCTCCAGCCCGAAGAGCGTCTGAATATCCATCAAAATCCCCTTTCGCGCGCGACGATCTCGGCGTGATAGCCATAGTCGCCCAGCCATTCCGCGCCGACGCGCGCACGTTTCATGTAAAATCCCATGTCGAAAGCATCGGTCATGCCAATCCCGCCATGCATCTGCACGCCCTCCTGCACCGCCAGTTGCGCGGTGGAGGTGGCCCGGGCCTTGGCCAGCGATACCGCGAGCGCCGCATTGTCGGGATCTTCGTCCAGCATCCGACCGGCGTTGAGAATGGCAGAGGCCGTCACCTCTATCTCGCACCACAGATGCGCGGCACGATGCTGGAGCGCCTGAAAACTGCCGATGGTCGTGCCGAACTGCTTGCGTTCCTTCAGATAGCCCACGGTCATCCCGAAGGCCCCGGCGGCCAGCCCCGACATCTCTGCCGCGAGCGCGGCTTGCCCGGCCTCCAGTGCCGGACGAAGAACCGACATCGCGTCATCGACCTGTCCCAGCACGTCGTCACCGGTCGCCTGTACGTCGTCGAATTCGATACGCGCCGAATCCCGCGCGTCGATCATGTTCTGCCGGTTACGGGTGATCCCGTCGCGGTCGGCGGGGATGTCGAAGAGCGTGAGTCCCGCATCGGTCCGCGCCAGCACCAACAACCGGTTGGCCAGCGCGCCATCGACGACAAAGGTCTTCTTGCCGCTCAGCCGAAAACCGTTGCCCTCGGCGCGAGCCTGCATGGCGGTATTGTCGGGGGCGAACTTGTTGCCCTCGTCGATGGCCAGCGCATAGGTCGCATCACCCGAAGCGATGGCCGCCAGCGCCTTTTCGGCACGTGCATCGCTCACTTGCCGCAGGGCCGTGGCCGCGATGACGGCGGTGGACAGGAAGGGAGAGACGGCCAGCGTCTTGCCCATCTCGGCGGCAAGGACATTGGCGGCGGCATGCCCCATGTCGGAGCCGCCCTGCGCTTCGGGCACCAGCACCCCGGCCCAGCCCATCTGCGCCATCTCACGCCAGAGATCCGCGTCATGCGTCCGCCCGGCATCACGCAGGTCGCGCAGCGCCTTTACCGGCGCCTTGTCATCAAGAAACCCGCGGGCGCTGTCGGCCAGCATGGTTTCGTCTTCGGTCATCACCAATTTTGCCATCTGCCCGTCCCTACCCCGGAAGCCCGAGGACACGGCGCGATACGATGCTCAGCATCACTTCGCTCGTACCGCCCTCAATGGAGTTCGCCTTCGTGCGCAGCCAGTCCGCCGGGCGGTCGCCCAGCGGGCCATCCCATTCCAGCGCATCACTGCCGCCCGCGGCCATCAGCAATTCATGCCGCTGCTTGTTCAGCTCAGTGCCCATGTATTTGAGCATCGCGCTGGCATCGCCCGCCCCGGTTCCGGCCTCGGCCTGATCCTTGTAGCGCTCCAGCGTCATCCCGATGGCTAGCGCGTCCACTTCGCAGCGCATGGCGTCGGCCCGCAGAGTCGCATCGGTCAGGCCGCCCTCACCGGCGGATTCCGCCAGCACGGCCCCCAGCGCGCGACCGCCCTGCAGGCCCTGCCCCCCGCCCGAGATCATCTCGCGCTCATGGGTCAGCAGGTATTTGGCCACGTCCCAGCCGCGATTTTCCTCCCCGACGATCTGATGCTTGGGCACCTTCACGTCGGTAAAAAACGTCTCGCAGAAGACCGACGCGCCGGAAATCAGCTTGATGGGCCGCGTCTCCACACCCGGATCGCTCATGTCGATCAACAGAAAGGAAATGCCCTTGTGCTTGGGCGCTTCACGGTCGGTGCGGACCAGCGCGAAGATCCAGTCGGCCTTGTCCGCGTAGGAGGTCCAGATCTTCTGGCCGTTCACCAGCCAATGATCGCCCTTGTCCTCACCCTTCGTCTGGACGCTGGCCAGATCGGACCCTGCGCCCGGTTCCGAATATCCCTGGCACCAGCGCACCTCGCCGCGCGCGATGGGCGGCAGGTAATGCAGCTTTTGTTCGTGACTGCCGAAATGCAGCAGCGCGGGCCCGAGCATCCAGATACCGAAACTTTCGAGCGGCGAGCGCGCGTTGATCCGGGCCATTTCCTGATGGAAGATCTTTTCCTGCGCACGGCTCAGACCCGCGCCGCCGTATTCAACCGGCCATGTCGGCACGGTGTAGCCCTTGGCCGCGCAGCGCTCCAGCCATTGCTTCTGTGCTTCGCTGGTGAATTTCCAGTTGATGCCGCCCCAGCAGATCGCCGTTTCGATGTTCTGACCGTCCCGCATTTCGTCGGGGCAATTCTGCTCCAGCCAGTCCCGCAATTCGTTGCGAAACCCCTCCAGTTCGGCTTCACTCTGCATCGACGACTCCCCCTCGCGACAGCGGACATCAGTTCCGCACTGCAAAATTGCATTTCGATATTCGATTGACAAGACAGTTTGTCCCCCGCCCTACTGGCGACCACACGTCACAGGAGATCACGATGAAAGCGATGCTGAGCCACGAACCCGGCGGACCCGAGACACTGAGCCTCGAAGAGCAGCCAACCCCGCAGCCCCGCAAGAACGAGGTGCTGATCCGGGTACGCGCGGCGGGCGTCAACTTTCCCGACACGCTCATCATTCGTGACCTTTACCAGATGAAGCCGCCCCGCCCCTTCGCCCCCGGCGGCGAAGTCGCGGGCGATGTGGAGGCGGTGGGCGAAAACGTCTCTGACGTGGCGGTGGGGGACCGGGTTCTCGCCCTGACGGGCCATGGCGGTTTCGCCACCCATGTCTGCGCCGAGGCCATCAAGGTCATCAAGATTCCCGATGAAATGCCCTATGAGGACGCGGCCTGTTTCATCTTCACCTACGGCACATCGCATCACGCACTGAAAGACCGGGCCGAGATCAAGTCGGGCGAATCGCTGCTCATCCTCGGGGCCGCGGGCGGTGTCGGTGTCGCGGCGATCGAGCTTGGCAAGGCCGCGGGCGCCAAGGTCATCGCCGCCGTCTCGTCACAGGACAAGGCCGATTTCTGCAAGGAATGCGGTGCGGATGAAACCATCGTCTATCCGCGCGAGATGGACCGGGACGCGCAAAAGGAATTCTCCAACCAGATCAAATCGCTCGCCGGGCGCGACGGTGTCGATGTCGTCTATGACGCGGTGGGCGGTGATTATGCCGAACCTGCCCTGCGGGCACTGGCGTGGAAGGGCCGCTTCCTCGTGGTCGGCTTCCCCGCGGGCATCCCGAAAATTCCGCTGAACCTGACCCTGTTGAAGGGCAGCCAGATCGTCGGCGTCTTCTGGGGGGCGGCGGTGATGCGCGAACCGCAGGGCCATGCGGAAAACATGCAGGAACTCTTCGCCATGTATGCCGATGGCAGGGTCAAACCCCGCATTTCGGCTCGATTCCCGCTGGAAGAGGCGGCAGAGGCGCTCAACATGATGCAGGACAGGAAGGTACAGGGCAAAGTCGTTCTGACCGTCGATTGATCACTCCAGATGCGCGCAATCGTTGAACCCACGGGCGATGAATTCATCGCCCCGGATCACCAGCCGGCTGATCGATCCATTCGCCGCCCCGTTGAAGGCGAAAGGGCGCGCGCCCGTGGCCACAGCCATGGCGGCCCCGATCACCCCGCCATGCACGACGACAGCGATGCGTTCATCGGGATGCGCGCGGGCGATCCGCAAGAGGGCATCGCGCACGCGGCCATGCAGGGCCGCTGTGGTCTCCGCTCCTGGGATCTCGCCCCATTCCTCCCCCGCGCGGGCCTTTTCGAAGGCGGGATGGCCTTCGGCGGCGTGGAACCGGTAGGCGCCTCCGTCCCAATCACCGAGGAACACCTCCCGCAGATCAGGCTCTGTCATGAGGGTCAGACCCAGCTTTTCGGCCAGAGGCGCCGCCGTCTGATGTGTCCGCCTCAGGCTGGTGACGTAGATTGCCGTAATCGGCTCTCCGCCCAAGCGTTCGGCCACCGCGCGGGCCTGCGCCTCCCCTTCGGGGCGCAACGCCGGATCGCCGTGCCCGTCCACCAGCGGAAAGCTTTCGCCGCGCCGGGCGGCCTCCGTCTCGCCGTGGCGGATCAGCAGCAAATCCGCCGCGCCCTTGGCCGGCACGAACCTGTGTTGCCGCGCTTCGTCACTCATCACCCAATTCTCCCCGATGCTTCGGGGCATCTGACCACAAGGACCTGCCCATGACAAACCGCCAGATCACCATCGCCGAACTGCCCAAGGACGCGCTGACCCGGAACCACTTCGAGATGGGCGAGACCGACATGCCCGTGCCCGGCGACGGCGAGGTCCTGTTGCGGGTGATCCTGATGTCCATCGACGCCGCGAACCGGTCGTGGATGAAGGGTGCGACCTACCGTGCCGCCGTGCAGCAGGGCGACGCCATGCCGACCTATGCGATCTGCGAGGTGACTGAATCGAACAGCCCCAAGCTGCAAAAGGGCGACATCGTCGCGGCGGAAGCCACCTGGTCCGACTATATCACCGCCCCCGCCCACAAGGTTCAGAAGCTGCCGAAAGTACCGCAACTGTCGAACCTGATGTCCGTCTAT
>NZ_LWGH01000111.1:0-5250 GCF_001635395.1 Sulfitobacter sp. HI0129
TTTCGACGACCTGCGTTTCCGTCACGCTACCGGGGCGCTGCCCGTCAAGCCAGGCGAGCGTTTCCACCACGGCGGCCCCGTCGCGCAGATGCGCTTGGACTGACCCCTCGATCTCCGCCGCGTTCTTGGTGGCCTTCGGCAGCGCGCAGGGATCCTGCCCCCACGACAGCTTGTCACCCACGGCTTCGGCGATGACGACCGGCACACTGTCCCGGTCGAGCCGCAGGGGGCCGGGCATTCCGGCCAGCCGGGTCAGCAGCATGTCGGGCGCATGCACCCGCACCCCCATATCGAGATGATCCCCGATACCCGCAAGCTTGCGTTCATCCATGAACAGGTCAACCTCGCCGGAGGCATGCAGCACCGCGAAACCATGCGCCACCGGATTGCGCGGAATATCCGCTCCCCGCAGGTTGAGCAGCCAGCAGAGCGAGTCGGGCAGGGTGATCACCGCCGCCGCTTCGCCCTTTTCGCGCAAGCCCGCCCCAAGCCGCGCCCGCTTGTCCGCATGGCTTTCCCCGGCATGTTCCAACGGATGCACATCAACGGGCGCCATCGGGGGCGCGGGCTGGTCCGGCCAGATGCGGTCGACAAGGTTTTCGAAGGGGACAAGCTGAACACCGCTGCCTTCCAGCGCGGCTTCGGTCTGGTCGATCTGGTTGACGCTGTGCAACCACGGGTCAAAGCCCACCTTGCCCCCCTGGGGCAAATGCTCCCTCAGCCAGTCGCCCAGCGATACCTCGGGCCAGGGCACGGGCGTGAAGGCGGGGGCGACCTGCGCCTTGACCTGCGTGCGATACCGGCCATCGACGAAAACACCCGCCACGTCCTGCAAAACGGCACAGAAACCGGCCGACCCGGTAAAGCCGGTCAGCCAGGCGAGCCTTTCGTCATGGGGGGCGACATATTCGCCCTGATGCGCATCCGCGCGCGGTACGAGAAACCCGTCCAGACCCGCTTTCGCAATTTCTCCCCGCAGTCCTTCTAGACGCGGCGGCCCCTGTTCGGGCCGTGCGGTGACCTCGAAACTCTGGAACATCGCTCCCCCTTCACCCTTTCAGAAATACTCCCCCGCGGGAGCGTCCCGGCCTCTCAGCCCGCGCGGCGCATGCCGATGACGCGCGCCCGCTTGCGGGGATCGGAATCGAACAGCGCCGCCAGTTGCTCCGTCATCGCACCGGCAAGCTGATCCACGTCCGTGATCGTCACCGCGCGGTCGTAATAGCGGGTGACGTCATGGCCGATGCCGATGGCCAGAAGCTCGACGGCCTTGCGCCGCTCGACCATGGCGATGACATCGCGCAGATGCTTTTCGAGATAGTTCGCGGGGTTCACCGACAGCGTGCTGTCGTCCACCGGGGCACCGTCGCTGATGACCATCAGGATCTTGCGCGATTCATGCCGCGCCATCATCCGCCGGTGCGCCCATTCCAGCGCCTCGCCGTCGATGTTCTCCTTCAGAAGGCCTTCCTTCATCATCAGCCCGAGGTTGTCGCGGGTACGCCGCCACGGCGCATCCGCCGACTTGTAGATGATGTGCCGCAGATCGTTGAGCCGCCCGGGCTGGACCGGCCGCCCCTCGTTCAGCCAGGCCTCCCGCGCCTGTCCGCCCTTCCACGCCCGCGTGGTGAAGCCGAGGATCTCGACCTTCACGTTGCAGCGTTCCAGCGTCCGCGCCAGCACGTCGGCGCAGATGGCCGCGATGGAAATCGGCCGCCCGCGCATGGAGCCGGAGTTGTCCAGCAGCAGCGTCACCACGGTATCGCGGAACTCGGTGTCCTTTTCGACCTTGAAGCTGAGCGGCGTGGTCGGATTGGCCACCACCCGGGCAAGCCTGCCCGCGTCCAGCATGCCTTCTTCGAGGTCAAATTCCCAACTGCGGTTCTGCTGCGCCTGCAACCGGCGCTGAAGCTTGTTCGCCAGACGGCTCACCGCGCCCTTGAGCGGCTCCAACTGCTGGTCGAGATAGGCGCGCAGCCGTTCCAGTTCGACAGGTTCGGCCAATTCCTCGGCGCCGATGATCTCGTCATGCTGGTCATCGTAGACAAGGTAATTCGGGTCGGCGTCGGAAACCGGCTGCGGGGCCGGTGGCTCCATCGGCGCATCGCCTTCCGGCATCTCGGCCTCGTCGCCCAGTTCCTGATCGGCCATGTCATCCATGGAGACCTGGGCCTGACTCTGGTCCTGCTGTTCTTCCTGGCTCTGTTCGGGGCTGCCTTCGGCCTCCTCGTCGTCCTGATCGTCCTGCCCGGTGCTGTCGGGATCCTGTTCCTCCTCCGCACCTTCCTCGGCCTCGTCTTCCTGATCCTCGTCAAGTTGATCCGGGTCGTCGCCCAGCTGATCGCCATAGCCGAGGTCAGAGATGATCTGCCGGGAAAACTTGGCAAAGGCGGATTGGTCCTTCAGGGACTTGTCCAGCCCTTCGAGCGTTCCTGCAGCCTGATCCTCGATGAACCCGCGCCATAGTTCCATAACGTTCTGCGCGCCGGCGGGCAGGGGGCGGCCCGTGGCCAGATGCCGTACGAGGTACCCCGCAGCTGTTGCAAGCGGCACGTCGCTGGCCTGCTTGGCCTGATCGTATCCCTTGCGCAGGGAATCGTGGCGGATCTTGGCGTCGATGTTGCCAGCAGTGCCCGGCATGTCCCGCGCGCCCATCGCTTCGCAGCGGGCGGTTTCCATCGCCTCGTAGAGATCGCGCGCCATTTCGCCCTGCGGCAGGTAGCGGGCGTGGGTTTCGCCGTTGTGGTAGCGCCGGTTCAGCGCCAGCGCATCGGCGGTACCACGCGCCAGCAGGACCTCTTCGCGGGTCATGCGGCGGCTGACCTGCGGCAGGCGCATGGAATCGCCCGACAGGCCGGAAGGGTCTACCGAATAGCTGACGTTCAGATCGGGATCGTCCGCCATTACCTTCGATGCCTCGGCGAGGGCTTTCTTGAAGGCGTCGGCGGGATTGTCGGAGGGTTTGCTCATACCCGCCAATCTAGCGTTTGACCGCATATGCGCAATCGCAAACCGGCTGGCGGGACTGCGGAAGGTGGTCTGCTCCGGGTCCGCAGCCCCCGCCAGCGGGGCAGGAGAGGAACCCTCACGTCGGCTGACCCGTTGAGCCTGCGGATGTGGTGTTTGCACATCCGTTATCGGAGGAGAGAGTAATGAGTATCAAGAGACATGTATTGGTAACGACGAGCCTCGTCGCACTGGCCTTGGCGCCGGTGGCGGGCATCGCGCAGACCAGCGATCAGGGCGCGTCGCAGACCACCGAACAGACCACGCAACAGAATACGCAGAATACGTCCGAAAGTGGATCCACGACGGACATGGGGGCCGCGACCTCCTCGACCGGGACCGCCTCGGGCACGGTCGAAAATTCGGATGGCACCCCCGAAAGCCCGCTCGCCAACGAGATCGGCACCAATGGAGAAGAGGGTGTGGCGATCCGCCAGAACGAACAAGGGGGCGCTATCGACCCTGATCAGGCCTTTGGCGAAGACGGCTATGGCGATGTCTACGAAGACGACCGGGCCATGGCCGAACGTACCCTGATGCTGGATCTCGATGTTTTTGCCCAGCAAATCTACGAACGGGCCTACCGTCGGGGCTACATGGCCGGTGCGGCCAACATGCGCGACCGGTTCGACCGGCGCATGCGGCAACTCAGCCGCCAGCAGGACCGCGAAGACCGCAGCCGCCGGGGCGATGACCGCTCGCGCAGTGGCATGGGGTCAAATCGCGATGGCGGTTCGATCATCGTGCTGCCGCCCGGTGTCAGCCCCGAGGATTTCATCGAACGTCTGCAGCGGGGCGCCGCTACGCAGTCGCGCGGCAACAACTGATCCGCAGGACATGAACCTGCCACCACGGCAGAAAAGAAAACCCGCGCCTTGGCGCGGGTTTTTCACGAATTAGCCGAGGCTGAGGCTCGCGGCGCTTTCGGGAAGTTCCTCATCGAAAAGCCGCTGGTAGAATTCGGCCACGGTCTGGCGCTCCAACTCGTCGCATTTGTTGAGAAAGGACAGCCGGAAGGCATAGCCGACGTTGCGGAAAATCTCGGCGTTCTGGGCCCATGCGATGACTGTCCGGGGGGACATGACCGTGCTCAACTCGCCGTTCATGAAGGCTGTGCGGGTCAGATCCGCGACGGTGACCATCTGGCGCACAGTCTTGCGGCCCTTGTCGGTGTTGTAATGCGGGTTCTTCGACAGAACGATCGCGGTTTCCGCATCGATGCTGAGGTAGTTCAGCGTCGCCACAAGGCTCCAGCGGTCCATCTGGCCCTGGTTGATCTGCTGGGTGCCGTGGTAGAGCCCGGTCGTATCGCCAAGGCCCACGGTATTGGCGGTGGCGAAGATGCGGAAATAGGGGTGCGGGGTGATGACCTGGTTCTGGTCGAGCAGCGTCAGCTTGCCGTCCACCTCCAGCACCCGCTGGATCACGAACATCACATCGGCCCGGCCCGCATCGTATTCGTCGAAGACGATCGCGGTGGGGTTGCGCAGCGCCCAAGGCAGAATGCCTTCCTGAAAATCGGTGACCTGCTTGCCGTCCTTCAGTTTGATCGCGTCCTTGCCGATCAGGTCGATCCGGCTGATATGGCTGTCGAGGTTGACGCGCACGCAGGGCCAGTTCAGCCGTGCGGCGACCTGTTCGATATGGGTGGATTTGCCCGTGCCGTGATAGCCTTGGATCATCACGCGGCGATTGTGCGAAAACCCTGCGAGGATCGCGAGCGTCGTGTCGGGATCGAACTTGTAGGTACTGTCGAGGTCGGGCACCCGGCTGGTGCGTTCCTCGAACCCTTTGACGACCATGTCGGTGTCGATGCCGAAGACGTCCCGCACGTGAATTTCCTCGTGCGGTTTGGTGTTCAGTTCCAATGCGCCGTCGGCCATGCTGCCATCCCTCTCGATCTCGGCTCCTCGGAGGAGCATCAACCCGCCGGTGGTGCAACATTCGGGCGCGACGCGCAAGGGCGGGCGGGCGGAATTCCTCCTTCAGCCAGCGGCCATCGCGGCCTGTGCACAGCCGCAGGAGGCCGCGACAGGTTGGTCCGCCCGGGCCTGTGCCAGCGACAGGCGCAGCCGCAGCTGGGGCAGCTCCGCCGTCTCGCCCAGTTGTTCGAGACAATCGTGCAGGCCCTTCAAACTCCAGACGTTGTCGGGGTGCACGCAGGCACGCGGCAACCCGGGAACGAGGCCCAGATCCTCGCGGTAGACCTGTGCCGCCTCTTCCGCATGGCCCTGTTCCAGCAAG
>NZ_LWGH01000112.1:0-377 GCF_001635395.1 Sulfitobacter sp. HI0129
CCGCCGGGGAAGACCGAGTTTCCATAAAGCACTGTGCCTGCCTGTTCCTTCTCTTCACCGGTATAGCTGGTCAGCAGGGCGGTGATATACTCCGGCCCGCCGATACCCTTGAAGAACTGGTTGATGCCAAGGCCATAGGGGCCGTGGAAGGCGGCACGCTTCTTCGCCATCAGCGAAAGGTCAGGCGCATTGGCGAGGTTCGACTGCGGGAAGTGATCCACCGGGGTCGCCGGGCGCGTGTCGTCGAGTTCCGAATCGTAGACATCGAACTGCTTGGCGTATTCGATCACCTGCGCTTCGGGCAGGTTGGGGCCGGTTTCGTCACCCAGCGTACGCATCGCCACATATTCCAACCCGTGGCAGGCGGCGCAGACTTC
>NZ_LWGH01000113.1:0-201 GCF_001635395.1 Sulfitobacter sp. HI0129
CTGGCGCGCGCTGACCTGCTTCTCAGCATCGGGGATGCGGTGGCGCAGGCCGCCTTCACGCCCCCAGAGAAGCCTACCCGCGTTCCCGCGGAACTCATCGCGCTGCAGACGGGGATGGACTGGTCGGACACAGAAGTGCTTGCATTCGCAGGCATCGGACATCCGGAGAAGTTCTTTGCCACGTTGCGTGACCTCGGGGCG
>NZ_LWGH01000114.1:0-285 GCF_001635395.1 Sulfitobacter sp. HI0129
CCATGCAACTAGTGCATCCTCAGCTTCGGCTCATGGCTTGAGCCCCGTTACATCTTCGCCGCAAGACAACTTATTTAGACCAGTGAGCTGTTACGCTATCTTTAAAGGATGGCTGCTTCTAAGCCAACCTCCTGGTTGTTTTGGTCGTCTCACCTGCTTTCCCACTTAGCCATGAATTAGGGGCCTTAGCTGGAGGTCAGGGTTGTTTCCCTCTTCACGACGGACGTTAGCATTCGCCGTGTGTCTGCCATCTAGTACTCCTCGGTATTCGGAGTTTGGTTAGGA
>NZ_LWGH01000115.1:0-289 GCF_001635395.1 Sulfitobacter sp. HI0129
GCCGTTCATCGTACAGGTCTCAATGAGTGAGGCGATGACCGCCGAGTTGTCAGTTCTGACTTCCTAGCCTGCGAATAGGGCGTTCTTGCGGTTCTGGGCGATTGGGCGGCCGCGTCGCTGCGGAGGATATCGGCCTCGATGGCATCGAGATCGCGAATGCGAGCTGTGCTTGGCCATGTCGTATACCCTTTGAATCAGGTTGCGGGTCTGACAGGACAGAAAGCCCTCTCTTCACTTTTAAGGTTTCGAGAGGGCCACGAATTGGGACGGCTTCAGACCATCCCGATCA
>NZ_LWGH01000116.1:0-394 GCF_001635395.1 Sulfitobacter sp. HI0129
AGGCTAAAGGACTGGAGGCGCGTCGCGACCCGCTATGACCGATGCCCAAAGGTGTTCCTCTCAGCCATCGCCCTCGCGGCTGTCGTCATCTATTGGTTATGAATACTGATCCTAAGGCAGTTCTTCGGGAAGTTCGGGGACCATGTTGTTGTCCAATGCCTCCAGCGCCTGATGCTGGGCCCCACAGCTCAACCGAGCAACTACATAGGCGCGGCACCGCCTATTTCGCTCGCAAGCTAATGGAACTCAGCGACGAGGCGCTCTATGAACCCGCCGCGATCGACGGCCTGAGCCGCGCCTATGTAGTTGCTCGGTTGAGCTGTGGGGCCCAGCATCAGGCGCTGGAGGCATTGGACAACAACATGGTCCCCGAACTTCCCGAAGAACTGCCTTA
>NZ_LWGH01000117.1:0-241 GCF_001635395.1 Sulfitobacter sp. HI0129
ACCTGACCGCCTTGCCCGCCGGTACGAACGCGGTGCGCTTCGCTTTCGGCGGTATCGCGGTGAATGAGGTCTATTACGCGGCCCTGCGGCTGCGGGTAACGGACATCAACAATCTGGGCGTGCTGAATGCCGAAGGTCACGGGGGCGATTCGGCCGAAGGGGGCGCTGCGGGCAATGACAACCCGTGGCGTTACTGGGTTGCCGGCTCATCCTCCTACGCACCCGCGACGCTGAATGATAT
>NZ_LWGH01000118.1:0-263 GCF_001635395.1 Sulfitobacter sp. HI0129
GCCAAGCAATTAAGCACATAGGCATCTATGCATTACACCCATTAGAACCATGAAATTTACCGAACCGATCCCATCGAACCGCACCCAAAGAGCTACGTGGTGATTGTCCTTGCGAAGGGGCCGGTGGGGGTGCGGACGAAAGGTTGGACTATCTTAGGGATAGTCCATGCACAGCTACGAAGAAGGACTGCGCGCGGTCAAGCTTTACGTCAAGCTCGACAAGCGGGTGCAGGCCCGCGACTCGTAAGTTGGGGTATCCGACG
>NZ_LWGH01000119.1:0-424 GCF_001635395.1 Sulfitobacter sp. HI0129
ACCGCAAGGCGCTTTGGGCGAACATGGCAGGCTCGCTCATCGAACATGAGCAGATCAAGACAACCCTGCCCAAGGCCAAGGAACTGCGCCCGATCATCGAAAAGATGATTACGCTCGCCAAGCGGGGCGACCTGCACGCGCGCCGTCAGGCCGCGTCGAAGCTGAAGGAAGACCAGTACGTCGCGAAGCTGTTCGACGTGCTGGGCCCGCGCTACAAAGACCGTCAGGGTGGATATGTTCGCATTCTGAAGGCCGGTTTCCGGTATGGTGACATGGCACCGATGGCGATCATCGAATTCGTGGACCGTGATCGTGACGCGAAAGGTGCCGCCGACAAGGCGCGCGTCGCGGCTGAGGCCTCTGCCGAGGATTGATCAACCGGGGCAACCCGTTTGCTGGAAAGCCCCGCTTTGCGGGGCTTTCT
>NZ_LWGH01000120.1:0-283 GCF_001635395.1 Sulfitobacter sp. HI0129
CCTTCATGTGATAGCTGTGCACGAAATAGGCGTGATCGCCTTCCGCCAGCCCGTCGAACACGGGATGGGCCGCATCCAGCACCAGATCGTTCCACCCCATGTGGGGCACCTTCAGCGCCGTGTCCGAAGGGACGATGGGCACGACTTCGCCGTCGATCCATCCCAGGCCCTCGGTCGGGGTGTATTCATGCCCCAGCCGCGCCATGAGCTGCATGCCCACGCAGATGCCCAGAAACGGGCGGCCGCGCCCGATGACGGCTTCCTCCATCGCGGCGTGCAGGCC
>NZ_LWGH01000121.1:0-263 GCF_001635395.1 Sulfitobacter sp. HI0129
GCGCCTTCGCTGCGGGACGGCTCTGCAGTGTTGGTGCCTGACTTGGTCTCGGCTGATGCTTTGTCCTTGTTCTGACCCTGGGCTTCGGACTTGCCCGGGGGCGGAGAATACGCCCGGGGGGCGCCTCCTCCAAAGAGTGGAGAAATCGGATTCATTGGTTCACCTATTTCAATTTGGTTACTCGGAATGAACCGTAGAAGAAGCCTCGAACTAAGGCATCTTCATGTCGCCGCCCGGGCCTTTCGCGTACATATCAGCGCATT
>NZ_LWGH01000122.1:0-16895 GCF_001635395.1 Sulfitobacter sp. HI0129
CATGGGCAAGGTCGGCGTTCCCCGCAAGGTCGCCGACGGTCGGGTTCAACTGCCCCAGAGTGATGCGGAAACGCTCCGTCATGTGCCGGTCCCTTCGAAATTCCGTGACCGATGTAGCAGATCGCACGACGAGGGAAAGCCCGCCCCCGCCGACGCGCCAAAAGACGATTGCCCAGCCTGCCCCCATTGCTTAGGTTCGGGATGGGCGCCGCAGGGGTGGGGCGGCCCCCCGGAACCGACCATCGCCCGCCCGGTAAAACAGGTTCGCCAATGTCCCTTCGCACGCTGTTCTTCGCATTTTCGCTCTTGCCCCTGCCCGCCCTTGCACAGGACGGCGAGGTGCTGACGAAGCAATACGACGACGGGGGCATATACGAAGGCACATTCCGGGGCGGCCTTCAGCACGGCACGGGCACCTACAAGCTGCCCAACGGGTACGAATACAGCGGTGAATGGGTCGAAGGCGAAATAAAGGGCGAAGGCGTCGCCCGTTTTCCCAACGGGTCGGTCTACGAAGGCAATTTCGCCAAGGGCAAGCCGGACGGTTTCGGCAAGATCACATTCGCCGATGGCGGCACCTATGAAGGCGAATGGGAAGCGGGGGCGATCATGGGCACCGGCGTCGCGCTTTACGCCAACGGCGTGCGCTACGAAGGCCAGTTCCGCAATGCCAAGCATCATGGCAAGGGCGTGATGCAGAGCCCCGGCGGCTACGAATACAAGGGCGACTGGGTCGATGGCGTGAAGCAAGGCGTCGGCACGATCACCTACCCGGATTCCGCCGTCTACGAGGGTGAGATTGCGGATGGCAAGCGCAATGGCACTGGCACGCTGACGATGCCGGACGGGCTGGTCTACGTCGGCCTGTGGAAGGACGGGCAGATCAATGGCACCGGTACGCTGACCCAACCCAACGGGGATGTCTACGAAGGCGACCTCGTCGGGGGGCGCCGCGAAGGCAGCGGCAAGGTCGTCTATGAAAACGGCGACATCTACGAAGGTGAATTCAAGGATGACCGGCGTCACGGCACCGGCGTTTTCACCGGGGCGGACGGCTATCGCTACGAAGGCGACTGGGTCGAGGGCCAGATCGAGGGTCAGGGCACGGTGACCTACCCTGACGGGTCGGTCTATGTCGGCAGTTTCCGCGACGATCTGGCCGATGGTACGGGCAAGATCACCTATCCCGACGGCTCCACCTATGAAGGGGAATGGTCCGCCGGCGTGATCGAGGGCGAGGGCAAGGCTACATACACCAATGGCGTCGTCTACGAAGGCGGGTTCAAGAACGCCCGCAACGATGGGCAAGGCGTCATGACCTATGCGGACGGCTACCGCTACGAAGGCGAATGGAAAGACGGTCAGCGCCACGGCATGGGCAAGGCGACTTATCCCGACGGTACCGTCTACGAAGGCATGTTCGACAACGGGCAGCGCCATGGTCAGGGCTCCATCGTGATGGCCAGCAGCTTCAAATACGAAGGTGAGTGGAATCGCGGCGAGATCGAGGGCCAGGGCGTCGCGACCTATGCCAATGGCGATGTCTATGAGGGGACCTTCAAGGCGGGCAAGAGGCAGGGCAGCGGCACCATGCGTTACGCGACCGGCGAAGAGGCCAGCGGCAGCTGGGAGAACGGCGCGCTGGAAGAAGAAGGCTGAAGCGCGCGCTTTGGCGGAATGGCGGCGCGGGATACCAGCATCACACTCAAACCAGTCACATCACCATCGCGAGGGAGCATCCAATGATCGCGGTTATCTTCGAAGTCTATCCTGATCCGGATCGCCGGACCGAATACCTCGACCTCGCGGCGAAAATGCGCCCCTTGGTCGAACAGATCGACGGCTTTATCTCCGTCGAACGGTTTCAGAGCCTGACCGATCCGGACAAGTTGCTGTCGATCTCGGTTTTCAGGGACGAAGAGGCGCTGGAGGAATGGCGCAAGCTGACGGCCCACCGGGGCGCCCAGCAGCGGGGGCGGGATACCATTTTCCGCGATTACCGCCTGCGGGTTGCCCATGTCCTGCGGGACTACGGAATGAATGAGCGGGACGAGGCGCCTGTCGACAGCCGCGCTGTCCATGATGGAACAGCGAAGGCACAAAGCGCCGCGGGCTAGACTTCCTCGCCCGCGTCCAGCCGCGCCAACCACGCGGTCGCGTCCTTCAGCACGGTTTCCTTGCGGTCCGCGTCCATCCGGTCCCAGGTCGGATACATGTTGCCCATGCGCGAATTCCCCTCGAACCGGTCGCGGTGCCGGTCGAGGAAATGCCAGTAAAGCAGGTTGAACGGGCAGGCCCCCTCGCCCGTTTTCCTGCTGACCTTGTAGTCGCAGGTTTTGCAGTAATCCGACATCCTGTTGATATAGGCGCCCGATGAGACATAGGGCTTTGACGCGATGACGCCGCCATCCGCGAACTGACTCATGCCGATGGTATTGGGGGCCTCCACCCATTCATAGGCGTCGGCGTAGACTTCCAGATACCATTCATGCACCTGCGCCGGGTCCACTCCGGCGAGCAGGGCGAAGTTGCCTGTCACCATCAGCCGCTGGATATGATGCGCATAGGCATGTTTACGGGTCTGGGTCACCGCTTGTGACACGCAATTCATCCGCGTTCCGGCGCCCCAGTAGAAATCGGGCAGATCGCGGGTGTGTTGCAGCGCGTTGCGGGTGGTATAGTCGGGGCCTTCAAGGAAATAGATACCGCGCACATATTCACGCCAGCCGATGATCTGGCGGATGAAACCTTCAGCGGCGTTGATGGGAACATCGCCCGCCTGCCAAGCCTTTTCAGCCGCCTTGCAGACCTCCAGGGGACCCAGAAGGCCGAGATTCATATAAGGCGACAGCAGCGCGTGATAGAGAAAGGGTTCGTCCGTCAGCATCGCATCCTGATAGTCGCCAAACCGCGGTAGGGCGTGCGTCACGAAGTGATCCAACGCCTCGAGCGCCTCTGCCCGCGTCGTCGCCAGTGTGAAAGGTTCAAGGTCCCCGAAATTGTCGCCGAATCGTGCCGCGACCAGCTCGAGCACATCGCGCACAGTTTCGTCAGGTTCGAAAGCCGGGGGTGGCACGAACTTCAGCTCGCCGCCCGCAGGTTTGCGGTTGTCGTGGTCAAAGTTCCACTGGCCGCCCGCAGGATCGTCGCCCTCCATCATCAGGCCGGTGCGGCGGCGCATGTCGCGGTAGAAATATTCCATCCGCAAGGCCTTGCGGCCCTTGGCCCATTCCTCGAACTCCGCGTGGGAGGCGAGGAACCGGTCATCAGGCAGGGTCCGTACCTTGATCGGTGCGTATTTCAGCTTTTCGATGAGCCGCCATTCGCCTGCCTCCGTCATGAGGACTTCGCCCGCCCCTGTTTCTTCGGCGCGGCGCAGCAATTCCCCCACGATGGAGCCGGCGTTGCCCGTATCGTCCAGCAGGGTGTAGCGGATGTCCCAACCCTCGGCCTCCAGTTCCGCCGCGAACTTGCGCATAGCCGAAAAGATCAGCGCGATTTTCATCGGGTGGTGGCGGACGTATTCCGCCTCTTCCATGACTTCGGCCATGACGATGATATCGCCGTCCTTACGGGCTTCGCGCAGGGCGGAAAGACCCGGCGTCAGTTGATCGCCCAGTATCAGGACAAGGCGGCTCACCACGGGACAGGCTTGCCGGCCCAGTCGAAGAATCCGCCGGTATCTTCGGAACGCAGCCCTTCCATCACACGCAGCAGGTTCGCGGCGGCCTCCTCGGGCTTAACGGCCGGATGCCGGCCAAGGTAATTTTCTGTAAATGGCGTCGCCACCGTGCCCGGATGCAGCGAGACGCAGATGCTTTGCGGGTGCGTTCTGGCCAGTTCGATGGCCGCGGTATGGACGATCTGGTTCAGGGCGGCCTTTGCACTGCGGTAGCTTATCCAGCCTCCGATGTGGTTGTCGCCGATGGAGCCGACACGGGCGGACAGCGCCGCCAAAACGGCGCGGCGATCCCGGGGCAGAAGGTCGGGCGCGTGCGCCAGAACCAGCGCAGGCCCCACGGCATTCAGCGCGAACTGGTCCAGCATTGCCTGTTGTCCGACCGCGCGGATCGTCTTTTCCGGCGCAGCGCCTTCGATCTCCAACGCGCCCGTCGCAATCACGATACGCTCAAAGGGGCCGTCCAGCGCAGACAAGTGCCGCTTTACCCCGATTTCGTCCATCAGATCGAAGCCCTCTTCGCGCCGGGAAAACGTGGTGACCATATCGCCCTGCGCCCTGCACGCGCGGGCCAGGGCGCTGCCAATACCGCCGGAAGCCCCGAGGATAAGCGTCTTGCGCGCCAACCCTCAGCGCAGCCCTTTTTCGTGAAGCTCGGCAAGGGCATCGGCGCTCTTATCCGGGCTCACGCCGAGTTTTTCGAGAACCGCGTCCGTCTTGGTGAATTGCAGGTCGCGATATTCAACGACCTGAACCCGATTGCCCCATGGATCGAGGAAATCGACGAAGGGTGTATCCAGCATGCGTCCTCCTGCAGCCTTTACCCTGTCCGGCACGGTGCTGCGGTCGTCGACCACCAACCCGAAATGCCGGGTCTTGTCCGCGGACTGGTCCCGCCCCTCTGCAAGCACGAGGAACTGATCACCCATATCCAGAAAGGCCATGTCTTCTTCGCGGCCCCTCAGGCGGAAAGCGAAGATCGCATGATAGAAATCGAGCGCTGCGGTCAGATCGCCCACTTCGAGAACGATATGATTGAGCCCCACGAGCTTCGGTTTGTGCAGGTCATCCATATCCGGGAGATAGCGGAGGACGAAGGGCCTTCAAGTCCGGACGGCGCGGGGGCAATTTTGCCCTTTTCTTTTCGTGCCGTCTCCGTATCTTGGCGGCCATGAATATGGCTGCTCAACACCACACGTCGATGCGCCCCTGCGCGGCACTGCTGCCGCGTCACACCCTGCTGCTGCTAAGCCGCCTCTGAGCGTGCCGGCCCGGCGCGCCCGCTCAGAGGGATGTGTCGCGCGCCACGAACAACAGCACAGCAGAATGAAAGATCCGACATGACCGATACAGCACATCAAGACCGCGTACTCATATTCGACACCACCCTTCGGGATGGCGAACAGAGCCCAGGCGCCACCATGACCCATGCCGAGAAGCTGGAAATCGCAAGCCTTCTGGACGAAATGGGCGTCGATATCATCGAAGCGGGCTTTCCCATCGCTTCCGAAGGGGATTTCAAGGCCGTCAGCGAAATTGCCCGTCAATCGAAGAACGCGGTGATCTGCGGCCTTGCCCGGGCGCAGATGCCCGACATTGACCGCTGCTGGGAAGCGATCAAACACGCCAATCAACCGCGCATTCATACCTTCATCGGCACCTCGCCGCTCCACCGGGCCATTCCGAACCTCACACAGGACGAAATGGCCGAGCGCATCCACGATACGGTGACCCATGCCCGGAACCTTTGCGACAACGTGCAATGGTCCCCCATGGACGCCACGCGGACGGAACTGGATTACCTTTACCGGGTCGTGGAAATCGCCATCAAGGCGGGCGCCACCACGATCAACATTCCCGATACCGTGGGATACACCGCACCGCGCGAAAGCGCGCAACTGATCGCCAAACTGCTGGAAAACGTTCCCGGCGCGGATGAAATCGTATTCGCCACCCATTGCCACAACGATCTGGGCATGGCGACGGCAAACAGCCTCGCCGCCGTGGAGGCGGGCGCGCGCCAGATCGAATGCACGATCAATGGCCTTGGCGAACGGGCGGGCAATACCGCGCTTGAGGAAGTCGTGATGGCGCTGAAAGTGCGCAATGACATTATGCCTTACGAGACGCGCGTCGACAGCACCAAGATCATGAACATCTCTCGCCGGGTCGCCGCCGTCAGCGGCTTTGCCGTGCAGTTCAACAAGGCGATCGTGGGCAAGAACGCCTTTGCGCATGAAAGCGGTATCCATCAGGACGGCATGCTGAAAAACGCCGAGACGTTCGAGATTATGCGCCCCGAAGACGTGGGCCTGACCGAAACCAACATCGTGATGGGCAAACATTCTGGCCGCGCGGCGCTGCGGTCAAAGCTTGAGAACCTCGGCTATGAGCTTGGGGACAACCAGCTCAAGGACGTCTTTGTGCGGTTCAAGGAACTGGCCGACCGCAAGAAGGAAATCTACGAGGACGACCTTGTCGCGCTGATGCGGACATCGACCGACCCTGAAAACGAGCGCCTTAAGCTCGTTTCCATGACGGTCGTCTGCGGCACGGAAGGGCCCCAGAAGGCCGAGATGGTTCTGGATGTCGACGGCACGGAACAAAGCACCAGCCAGACCGGCGACGGGCCTGTCGACGCGGCCTTCAACTGTATCAAGGCGCTCGTGCCCCATACGGCGCGGCTGCAGCTTTATCAGGTGCATGCCGTGACAGAGGGCACGGATGCGCAGGCGACCGTATCGGTCCGGATGGAGGAAGACGGCCGCATCGTGACGGGCCAGTCCGCCGACACCGATACCGTGGTGGCCTCCGTCCGGGCCTATGTCCATGCGCTGAACCGCTTGCTGGTGCGCCGCGAAAAGGGCGGCACCGACAAGCGCGAAGTCAGCTACAAGGACGTGAGCTGAGGCTCCCTCGCCCATGAAAACAAGCCTCCGCGCCGATCGCGCGGGGCCTTCGTCTTTGGGCAGGACAAACCTCTTAACGATAGGGGTTCTTCGGTCCCCGATCTTCGCTGAGCGACGCCTGTGACCGCTCCACGATCAGCGCGCTCGCATCCGCAAGATGCTGGCGCTCTATGTGGTGATCCCCGGCGGCCACGCGTATCTTGTGCGCTTCCAGCATCACTTCAGCATGGCTGGACCCGCGGGGCGGGATGAAAGCGTAGCAGGCCAGTTCGATCAGTAGACCCAGCGGATCCTTGAAATAGATCGAGTGCATGAAACCGCGATCCTTCACGCCCGAGTTTCCGATCCCGCGCTCTTCGAGGCGGTCGAGCACCTGGTCGAACATGGCGCGGTCCACTTCGAAGGCGATGTGATGCACGCAGCCCGGGTCCATGGGCGTGCGGTTGTGCATGGCGCGGCGATTCTCATTCGTGAAGATGGTGATGAGACGACCGTCGCCGGGATCGAAATAAAGATGCCCTTCGTCCGGATCGTCAAGGTTCGGCTGGTCGAAGATGAAAGGCATGCCTAGCACCCCTTCCCAGAAGTCGATGGAGCTTTGCCGGTCGGCGCCTGTGAGCGTAATATGGTGTACGCCAAGCGATTGTATCTTTTTCATGTTCCTCGTCTCCTTCACACCGGGGGCAATCGCGGTTCCCCTCAGCATAGCGCACCGGCAACATCGTGCCACCCTGCCACTTTGCCCCCCCTTTCACCCGGAGGCGGTCCTGCCTATAAGGGCGATCAGCCCGCTCCGGTCGGAGTTCCGGGCCGATGAGAATTTTGCAAGGTTTTTTGCCCGATGTCGCTTCTAGGAAATTTGCACGGCCTGTTCTCCTCCGACATGGCAATCGACCTCGGAACGGCGAACACATTGGTCTACGTCAAGGGGCGTGGCATCATCCTGAGCGAACCGTCGGTGGTGGCCTACCACGTCAAGGACGGCGTCAAGAAAGTGCTCGCGGTGGGTGAGGACGCCAAGCTGATGCTGGGCCGCACCCCCGGCTCCATCGAGGCGATCCGCCCCATGCGCGAAGGCGTCATCGCGGACTTCGACACCGCCGAGGAAATGATCAAGCATTTCATCCGCAAGGTGCACAAACGCTCGACCTTCTCCAAGCCCAAGATCATCGTTTGTGTGCCCCATGGTGCCACACCGGTGGAAAAGCGGGCGATCCGCCAGTCCGTGCTTTCCGCGGGCGCACGGCGCGCGGGGCTGATCGCGGAACCCATCGCGGCGGCCATCGGCGCGGGCATGCCCATCACCGATCCCACCGGTAACATGGTGGTGGATATCGGCGGCGGTACCACCGAAGTGGCGGTCCTGTCCTTGGGTGACATCGTCTACGCCCGCTCCGTGCGCGTCGGTGGCGACCGGATGGACGAGGCGATCATCAGCTACCTGCGCCGGCAGCAGAACATCCTTGTGGGTGAAACGACCGCCGAACGGATCAAGACCTCCATCGGTACGGCCCGGATGCCCGACGACGGGCGCGGTACCTCCATGCAGATTCGCGGGCGCGACCTTCTGAACGGCGTGCCGAAGGAAATCGAGGTGACACAGGCGCAGATTGCTGAAGCCCTTGCAGAACCCGTGCAGCAGATCTGCGAGGCCGTGATGACGGCGCTCGAGACCACTCCGCCCGATCTGGCCGCCGATATCGTCGATCGGGGCGTGATGCTCACCGGTGGCGGGGCATTGCTGGGTGATCTGGACCTCGCCCTGCGCGAGCAGACCGGACTGGCCATTTCCGTCGCGGATGAACCGCTGAACTGCGTGGCACTGGGGACCGGCAAGGCGCTCGAATACGAAAAGCAGCTGCGTCACGCCATCGATTACGACAGCTGAACATACCCTTACCCCATCCCGGATGGCGGCAGGACTGCCCTGCCTGAACCCCGGGCAGGAGGATCGCCAGAATGGCAAAGGACCGTAACAGTTCCAGCGACTACACCGGCCCCCTTCGCCGGTTGCTGATGACGGTTCTGATACTGGCGCTGGGGGCCATCTTCCTCGTCTGGCGCATCGACAGCCCGCGGGTTGAACGCTTCCGCGCGCAGATCACCGACCGCGTGGTGCCCAACCTCGAATGGGCCATGGCCCCCGTGACCGGCACCGTGAACCTGTTTCGGGATTTTCAGAGCTACCAGCGGCTTTCGGAACAGAATCAGGAGCTGCGCAGCGAATTGCGCCAGATGCAGGCCTGGAAGGAAGCCGCCCTGCAGCTGGAGCAGGAAAACGCGCGCCTGCTGGACCTCAACAACGTGCGGCTCGATCCCCGGCTGACCTATATTACAGGGGTCGTGCTCGCCGACAGTGGCTCGCCCTTTCGCCAATCCGTCCTGCTGAACGTCGGCAAGCGCGACGGGCTGGTGGATGGATGGGCCACCATGGACGGCATCGGCCTTGTGGGGCGCATTTCGGGCGTGGCCGAAAATACCTCACGGGTCATCCTGCTGACCGATGCCTCCAGCCGCATACCCGCCATCATCCAGCCATCGGGGCAACGGGCCATCATCGCGGGGGACAATTCGCCCGCGCCGCCGGTGGACTTCCTCGAAAACCCGGATCTCGTCCGCCCGGGCGACAGGGTCATATCCTCGGGCGACGGGGGTGTCTTTCCGGCGGGTGTGCTGATCGGTCAGGTCGCCGCCGATCCGGGCGGGCGGCTGCGCGTCAGGCTCGCTGCCGATTACGAGCGTCTTGAATTCCTGCGGGTCCTTCGCCACCTCGGCAATGAAACCGTCCCACAGGATTCGCAGGTCGTGGGCGCAAGCGAAGGCGGCGCGGATTTCATCGGGCCGCGCCTCCCCGACAGTGACAGCGACAGGCAATGATAGATAAATCCGTCACGAGAATCTGGATCATGCGCGGCACCTTCGTGCTGCTTGCGCTGACGATCCTGTTCTTCAACCTGTTGCCCCTTCAGACAACCCCGCGGACATGGGCAGGCCCCGACCTGCTGCTCGGTTTTGCCTTTGCATGGGTATTGCGCCGCCCGGACTACGTCCCGCCCCTTTTGCTGGCGGGCATCTTCCTGCTGAGCGACCTGCTGCTGCAGCGCCCCCCCGGGTTGTGGTCCCTGCTGGCACTTCTGGGGTGCGAAAACCTCAAGGGGCGCATCCGCAACCTGCGCGATTCCACCTTTGCGGCAGAATGGGTGGCGGTAGCCGTGGTGACCACGATGGTGCTGATGGGCAATCGGCTCATTCTCGCGATCGTGATGGTACCCGTCCCTTCCCTGACACTGAGCCTTTCCGAACTCGGGGCCACTCTGTTATCCTACCCCTTGATTGTCCTCGTGACCCACGGCGTTCTGGGGGTCCGCCGCCCGACGACCACGGATCTCGATTCCATGGGCTACCGCGCATGAACAGGAACCGCCCCGTATGAGACGCAACCGCGCCGAAATCGATGCCAGCCATGGCAAGCTGACCCGCCGGGCCGCCCTTCTGGGTGGCGCGCAACTGCTGTTCATGGGCGGGCTGGCCGCGCGGATGCGGTATCTGCAGGTCGATCAGGCCGACCAGTTCCGCCTTCTGGCGGAGGAAAACCGCATCAATATCAGGCTCATCCCGCCCGCGCGGGGCGAGATTTTCGACCGCAACGGGCGACGGCTGGCGCAGAACGTCCCAAGCTACCGGATCGTGCTGGTGCGCGAAGACGCAGGCGACGTGGAAGCGGTGCTGGACCGGCTCTCTACCCTTGTTGAACTAGACGCAGAAACGCGCGAACGGGTCATTGCGGAGGTCAACCGTTCCGCCCCCTTCCTGCCGGTGACGGTGCTGGAAGACGTCTCGTGGGACGATGTCAGCCGCGTCTCCGTCAACGCCCCCGCCCTGCCCGGCATCACGCCGGAGGTGGGCCTGGCGCGTGTCTATCCCCGCGGTCAGGATTTCGCCCATGTCGTCGGTCGTGTGGGCCGGGTGAGCCAAGCGGATCTCGACGCGCTCGAAGACCCGGATCAGGTTCTGCGCATTCCGCGCTTCCAGATCGGCAAGATCAATGTCGAGGCCCGCGAAGAAGCCGTGCTGCGCGGGTCTGCCGGTACCAAGCAGGTGGAGGTTAACGCCACGGGCCGGGTGATGCGGGAGCTTTCGCGCCGCGAAGGCCAATCGGGTGCGGACCTGCAGCTGACAGTGGATGCGCATCTGCAAGGCTACGTGCAGGCCCGGCTCGATGGGGAAAGCGCCGCTGTCGTGGTGATCGACTGTGAAAGCGGCGATCTCGCGGCCATTGCCTCTGCCCCCAGCTACGATCCCAACCTCTTTATCGGCGGAATCTCTTCGGCGGACTACAACCCGCTGCTCAACTCCGAATATCGCCCGCTGGTGAACAAGACGGTGCAGGGCACCTATCCGCCCGGCTCTACCTTCAAGATGATGACGGCCATGGCCGCGCTGGAAGAAGGCCTGATCGGACCGGAAGACACCGTGTACTGCCCGGGCCACCTCGAAGTGGCAGGCCGCCGCTTTCACTGCTGGAAACGCACCGGCCATGGCCGGGTGAACCTCGAAAACTCGCTAAAGCAGTCTTGCGACGTCTATTACTACGACCTTGCCGTGAAAGTCGGCATCGAAAAGATCACCGCGATGGCGAACCGCTTCGGTTTGGGTATCAAGCACGAATTGGCGCTCAGCTCCGTCGCTGCAGGTCTCACCCCCACCATGGCGTGGAAGCTTTCCACGCGGGGCGAGGCATGGCGGGTGGGTGACACTGTCAACTCCTCCATCGGGCAGGGCTTTACCCTGGCCTCCCCGCTGCAACTCGCGGTGATGACAGCCCGGCTCGCCACAGGCCGGGAGGTGACGCCCCGGCTGGTGAAATCCGTCGACGGCGTCGAACGGCCCGACGGTCTGGGGGCCGCGCTCGACATGAACCAGAACAACCTCAACAAGATGCGCAAGGCGATGCACGACGTGGTCAACGACCGCCGGGGCACCGCCTATCGCAGCCGCATCATCGCCGAAGATATGCGGATGGCGGGCAAGACCGGCACCAGCCAGGTGCGCAACATTACCGCGGCGGAGCGGGCCCGGGGCGTGACCAAGAACCAGGATCTGCCCTGGAACCGGCGCGACCACGCGCTCTTCGTCTGTTTCGCCCCCTACGAGGCACCGCGCTACGCCATGTCGGTGCTTGTCGAACATGGCGGGGGCGGCTCCACCGCAGCGGCGCCTATCGCCCGCGATGTCATGCTCCAGGCGCTGGCGGGCGGCGACCCGCCGCTGGAGGCCTACCCGCAGGGCGACCGGGAGCGTATCGCGGAACAGCAGGAAAGGCTGCGCGCCCTGCGGTTCGGCACCGACGGCCGCGCGAGGGACCGCGCGTGAGCTATCTTGAATACACGGTAAAGTCGGTTCCCACAGGGCTGCGCAAGATCCTGTTCCTGAACTGGCCGCTCGCCGTATTGCTTGCCGCAGTGGCCGGTGTCGGCTTTCTCATGCTTTATTCCGTCGCGGGCGGCAGCTTCACCCCCTGGGCCGAGCCGCAGATGAAACGCTTCGCCCTCGGGTTGGCGCTGATGATCGCGGTTGCCATGGTGCCGATCTGGCTCTGGCGCAATCTGGCGGGGCTGGCCTATGCCATATCGGTTGCACTGCTGCTCGCGGTGGAGCTTTTCGGAACTGTGGGCATGGGCGCCCAGCGCTGGATCGATATCGGCTTCATGCGTCTGCAGCCTTCGGAACTGATGAAGATCACCATGGTGATGTTTCTCGCCGCCTATTACGACTGGCTCCCGGCGCGAAAGACCTCCCGCCCCTTCTGGGTTCTGCTGCCGGTGATCATGATCCTGCTGCCGACGGCTCTGGTTCTGAAGCAGCCGGACCTCGGCACGGCGATCCTGCTGCTTACGGCGGGCGGTGGGCTGATGTTCCTTGCCGGGGTGCACTGGGCCTATTTCGCGGTCGTCGCCTCTGCTGGGATCGGCCTGATCACGGCGGTTTTCGAAAGCCGGGGCACGCCATGGCAACTGCTGAAAAACTATCAGTACAGGCGGATCGATACCTTTCTCGATCCCAGTTCGGACCCGCTTGGCGCAGGGTATCACATTACTCAGTCGAAAATTGCTCTGGGTTCCGGCGGATGGACAGGCCGGGGGTTCATGCAGGGCACGCAATCCCGCCTCAACTTCCTGCCGGAGAAACATACCGACTTCATCTTCACCACACTGGCGGAGGAGTTCGGTTTTGTCGGGGGCATCTCGCTTCTCGCGCTCTATGCGCTCATCATCCTGTTCTGCATAGCCTCGGCGATGCTGAACCGGGATCGCTTCGCCTCCCTGCTGACGATGGGGATCGCGTTGAACTTCTTCCTCTTCTTCGCGGTCAACATGTCCATGGTCATGGGACTGGCCCCCGTGGTCGGTGTGCCACTGCCCATGGTGAGCTATGGCGGCTCCGCGATGCTGGTGCTGTTGCTGGCCTTCGGGCTGGTACAATCGGCCCATGTCCACAGGCCCCGTTGATGGCGGTGAATGTCCTTTTCGCGGCCCGGCCCGATCGCTGGGAAACCTACGCCGCCCCGCTGCGCGATGCCTTTGCCCGTGCCGGGGTCGATGCCCATCTTGCGACCGACATGCCCCCGGCAGAGGTGGACTACATCGTTTACGCCCCGAACAGTCCCCTGCAGGTTTTCACGCCCTATACGCGCGCCAAAGCGGTGCTGAACCTCTGGGCAGGCGTGGAAGACATCATCGGCAATCCCACGCTCGCAATTCCACTGGCACGTATGGTGGACCCGGGACTGACCCGTGGCATGGTCGAATGGGTCACCGGCCACGTCATGCGCCACCATCTCGGCATGGATGCAGACATCACGCGGAGCGATACGGAATGGGAACCGCATACTCCTCCGCTGGCTTACGAACGCAAGGTGACGATCCTCGGCCTCGGGGCCTTGGGGCGGGCTGCGGCGGAAACGCTGGTCTCGCTCGGCTTTGACGTCACCGGATGGTCCCGGACGGAAAAGACACTGCCGGGGATAACCTGCCTGTCAGGCGAAGGCGGCCTCGATAAGGCGCTGGAAACGGCGGAAATTCTCGTCCTCCTGCTGCCCAACACCGCCGATACGGAAAATCTGCTGAACGCGAAGCGGATCGGAATGCTCCCCCGCGGGGCCTTCATCATCAACCCCGGGCGCGGTGCGCTGATCGACGACGAAGCGCTGCTTTCGGCGCTTGACGAAGGCCATATCGCCCATGCGACGCTCGATGTTTTCCGCACCGAACCCCTGCCGGCAGAGCATCGCTACTGGTCGCACCCCCGGGTCACGGTGACACCCCATATCGCCGCCGAGACCCGCGCCAACACCGCCTCCGAAGCGATTGCCGAGAATATACGCAGGGGAGAAGCGGGCGAGACGTTTCTGCATCTGGCGGACCCGTCCCGCGGCTATTGATGGAATGAGTATTTGAACAAAGGGTGAAGAGGGGAAACAGGCCCCTTCACCCTTTTCCAAATACTCATTCCGCCGCCGCCGCCAGCCCCCGACCCCGCAGAAGAGCAGCCGCATCGGGGAGGCGACCGCGAAACGCGGTGTAGAGTTCCGCGGCATCCACGCTGCCACCCCGGGTCAGGATATGGCCTTCTAGCCGTTCGGCCATTGCCGGATCGAAGGGGCCGCCCGCTTCTTCAAAAGCCTCGAAGGCATCGGCGTCCATCACCTCTGACCACATGTAGCTGTAGTATCCGCTGGAATACCCGTCGCCGGAAAAGACATGGGCGAACTGGGGTGTGGCATGGCGCATGGTAATGGCCTCGGGCATTCCGATGGCTTCCAGCACTTCGGCCTGACGCGCCATCGGGTCCTTCGGGGCGGAACCGTCGTGAAAATCGAGGTCAACAAGCGCGGAGGCGATATATTCGACCGTCTGGAATCCCATGTCGAAGGTCGCGGCGCCCAGAACCTTCTGCAACAGTTCCGGGGGCATGGCTTCGCCCGTGCGGGCATGGATCGCATATTCCTGAAGGACCTCGGGCACTTCCAGCCAATGTTCATAGAGCTGGCTTGGCAGTTCGACGAAGTCACGTGCGACGGAGGTGCCCGATACGCTTTCATAGGTCACGTTCGACAGCATCTGGTGCAGAGCATGTCCGAATTCGTGAAACAAGGTGCGCGCATCGTCATAGGACAGCAGCGCCGGATCGCCTTTTGCGAAGTTGCAGACGTTGATGACCACCGGCGACTGGATATCCGGGTATTTCGCCTGCGACCGCATCGCAGAACACCACGCGCCCGAACGTTTCGAGCCGCGGGCGAAATAGTCGCCGATGAAGACAGCGACATGCTCCCCTGCGCGGGTCACGTTCCATGCGCGGCAATCGGGATGGTAGAGCGGCACATCAAGGGGGGTAAACTCCAGTCCGAAGAGCCGGGTGGCCACGCCGAAGGCCGCATCGATCATCCGCTCCAGCTGGAAGTACGGCTTCAACGCCGCCTCATCGAGGTCATGTTCCTTCGCGCGCCGTTTTTCCGCGTAGTAGCGCCAGTCCCACGGGGCCAGATCGTCGTTAATGCCGTCGTCCCGCATCATCCCGCTCAGTACTTCGGCATCCGTTTCGGCCTGCGCGCGGGCAGGTTTCCAGACCTCCATCAGCAGGTCGCGGACCGCCGACGGCGTGCCCGCCATTTCGGTTTCCAGCTTGTAGGAGGCAAAGCTGTCGTAGCCCAGCAGATGCGCGCGCTCTTCCCGCAGGGCGAGGATCTCCGCCGCGATGGCGCGATTGTCCGTCTCGCCCCCGTTGGCGCCGCGGGCGGCCCATGCCTTGAATGCGGTTTCGCGCAGGTCCCGCCGGGGGGAAAACTGAAGGAAGGGCACGATCAGCGAGCGCGACAGCGTGACCACCGGCCCGGGCGCGTCCCGTTCCGCCCCCGCCGACCGGGCTGCATCAACCACGAAATCCGGCAGCCCGTCGAGATCGCCTTCCTGCAGGGTCATGTACCAGTCGCGTTCATCCGCGAGCAGGTTCTGCGTGAAGGTGGTCCCAAGCGTGGCGAGGCGGCCCTTGATCTCTTTCATCCGCGCATCCTCCGCCCCGGTAAGGGCCGCACCGGCCCTCACGAAGCCCCGATGGGTCAGCATCAGGACGCGCTGCTGTTCTTCGTCGAGGTCGAGCGTATCGCGCTTATTCCAGACGTCTTCGACCCGGGCGAACAGCTTCTTGTTCGCGGATATCTCTGCAAAATGCGCCGCCAGCCGGGGGGAGAACTCCCGCTGCAGTGCCTCGCGCCGGGGGTTGCTGTCTGCCCCGGCCACGGTGAAGAAAACGCCAAGCACCTTGTCCAGGGTTTTGCCTGCGCCTTCCAGGGCTTCGATCGTATTGGCAAAATCGGGCCTGCTCTGCGCTTCGGCGATGGCGTCGATTTCCGCCTTGTGGCGTGCGAGCGCTTCGTCGAAGGCGGGGGCGAAATCATCGTCGGAAATGCGGTTGAAGGGTGCGATGCCGAAAGGCGTGTCCCAGTCCTGCAGAAGTGGATTGCTCATGACGTTCTCCTTTGTCCCTAGCTAGGGGCCCCGCACAGGGGTTGCAATCGTCCGGCGCAGGCATGACGGTCAGCGCATATTTACAAGGAGGTGAGATATGACCCATCGCAACAGCTTTACCGGTGAGATGACCCGCGCGATCCACGCAGGCGAAGGGCCCGATCCCACAACGGGCGCCTCCGCCCCGGCGATCCATATGTCCTCCGCCTTTGTCAGCGACAGCGTATCGGGCTTTTCCGCTCATGATCTGACGGACGAATCGCCCTACGCCTATGCCCGCTGGGGCAACCCGTCGGTTCATCTGCTGGAGCGCAAGATCGCGGCCTTGCAGGGCACCGAAGACTGCCTGTGTACCGCATCGGGGATGGCGGCGGCGACGGCGATCATGCTCACCTTTCTCAGCAAGGGCGACCATCTGCTGATCTCCGATGTCTCCTACGCAGGGGTGGCCGAACTGGCCCGCGACACGCTTCCCCGTTTCGGGATCGAGGTCACGCCGGTGGACATGTCCGACCTCGACGCCGTTCGCGAAGCGATGCAGACGAATACGCGGCTGGTTCATGTGGAAAGCCCGGTGAACCCGATCATGCGTCTGGCGGATGTGGCCGCCATTGCGAAAATCGCCCATGACGCAGGGGCACTACTTTCCTGCGATGCCACGTTCTCTTCCCCGCTGGGGATGGATAGCAATGCGCTCGGCGTCGATCTGGTGATGCATTCCACCACGAAATACATGGGCGGGCACGGGGATGCCGTCGGTGGTGCGGTCGCCGGCTCGCG
>NZ_LWGH01000123.1:0-226 GCF_001635395.1 Sulfitobacter sp. HI0129
TCAATGACCGGCGTGACGACCCGCTCGACATTCCGAGCCTGCGCGGCTTGCGTTTTACCGGTCCTTACGGCCGCGATGGCCGTTTCGCCTCCCTGCGCGATTTTACCCGCAACGTGATCGTCAACGAGTTCGGCGGGAATGAACCGACGCCCTTCATGCTGGACGCTCTCGTCGCCTACATGCTCGAGTTCGACTTCCTGCCGAATTCCATGCTGACGACTGATGG
>NZ_LWGH01000124.1:0-236 GCF_001635395.1 Sulfitobacter sp. HI0129
CTTGACGCCAAGCTCTGTCATCATGCGGCCCATGGCCACCAGCATGCCCGGCGTGTTGGTCATGACGTAATCGGCTTCGGCGAAGTTCATCGTGCCACAGTCGAGCGTGCAGATCTCCGGCAGGCAGTCGGCCACATGGGCGACCCTCTCGCTCGCCCCGGCCATGTCGGTGCCCTGCTGCGAAAGCTGCATGGGATTTTCCACGTCGCCGAAGACGATATCGCCGCCCATGCCGG
>NZ_LWGH01000125.1:0-306 GCF_001635395.1 Sulfitobacter sp. HI0129
TAACGGTCGCGAGAAGACGGTGACAACGACCGAGCTTGGTGAGAACGATCTGATCGCCCTCGCCTATGAGAACCCGCCCACCGGCGAGATGATCTGCTTCACGATCACTTACCGGCGCGGTCAAGGCAACAAGCCAGAAGGCACGCTGGATGAGGGCGATACCGTGAAGCTGAAGGAGGGCATGATCTTCAATGTCACGGCAACTGATAAGTCGTAACGCCGATCTCAAGGCCCTCGAAGAGGGCGGATACGAGGTGGCCGTAAAGAATGGCCACCTCGTATCCGCCCTCTTCGAGGGCCTTGAGA
>NZ_LWGH01000126.1:0-263 GCF_001635395.1 Sulfitobacter sp. HI0129
CGGTTCTGAACAAAAGCAACCAACACCCCGGCCCATGAAACCGGGAGATACCATCAGGCCCGCCACGATAAGAATGATGCGGAACGGGCATCCAGGGAGGACAACATGCTTCGGAAAAAGACGAACGGGGTCACACGACGCCCACAAAGGTCCGGCATACTGTCGGATATCGCCGAAAAGTCCGTGGACCGCCGCGCATTCCTGCGTGGATCGGGCCTCGCGATCGGCGGTCTGGCAGCCATTTCCGCGACAGCGGGATCGGT
>NZ_LWGH01000127.1:0-247 GCF_001635395.1 Sulfitobacter sp. HI0129
GTGGTTGGGCTGACACCGGCCATCCGTCGCGCTAAGCTCGAACGCCGACTCTGGGCCTACTCCGACACCTAACCTTAGCATAATTTCCTTCGCGCCATCTCTAAACCATACCAGCGCAGAAAAAGGGGAACCGTGATCCCACGGTTTCCCTTTGGGTTCAGATCGTCTCCCCCTCGCGCGCCGATTAGGCGACCAAGGAGAGCCCCACGCCCGCGTCCTGCGGCTGCTCACCGCTGTCGATGAACGG
>NZ_LWGH01000128.1:0-259 GCF_001635395.1 Sulfitobacter sp. HI0129
CGCATCGCCCGCGAATTTGACGTAACCGCCAAAGGGCAGCGCCGCGACCTGCCAGCGGGTGCCCCGCTTGTCATGGCGCGAAAACAGGACAGGGCCGAAGCCAAGGCTGAAGACATCCGCCTGGATGCCGCACCAGCGACCGACGATGTAATGCCCGTATTCGTGAATCGCGACGATGACCGACAGGGCCACGACAAAGGCAACCAAGGTCCAGATCAGGCTGCCGAATTGCGGCGCCAGCGAAAAAATGTCCAAAACT
>NZ_LWGH01000129.1:0-322 GCF_001635395.1 Sulfitobacter sp. HI0129
CTTTTCGACCTGCGCGCCTTCGGTAGCCAATTGGTTGCGGATCGCCGTCCGAATGAAATCCGTCCGGTTTTGGTAAAATCCTTCCTGAACCAACAGGTCCACCCGCCCCAGATCCACATATCCGAGGTTTATGGTGATCTTTTCGCTTTCCGGCGTCTTGTCGCGCAGTTGCCTGACATTCATCTCAAACTCCATCCATGTGGATGGTATATGGATGTCATATGCCATCCCGCAACCCTCTTTTGTACGAAAATCGACGCTGGGTCGTTTTTTCTTCGATCGCGGCACGGGGTGGGATCAGCCATTTCCGGCAAGTCCGATA
>NZ_LWGH01000130.1:0-355 GCF_001635395.1 Sulfitobacter sp. HI0129
GGGTGAACTATCTGCCGGAGTATCTGCGCGATGAACCGGACCGCGTGGCAAGAGCACTCGAAGCGGTGACCGCCCTGCCCGGGCATGACGCGGCCCGGGTCGCATTCGAGGCCGATCTGGCCCGCGACGACACGGCCAATCGCCGCCGCCGCTTCGGTCAGGCCTGCGTGCTCGCCCATGAGCTTGGCGAAGATATCGCGGGCCTCTATGCCCATTTCCTGCATACGCCGGCATCCGTCGCCCGCTATGCGGCGATCCTGCGGGGGCTGCCTTGGGCCTTTTCAGCCCATGCAAAGGACATCTGGACATCGCCGGAATGGGAGTTGCGAGAAAAGCTCACATCCGCAGAACATGG
>NZ_LWGH01000131.1:0-256 GCF_001635395.1 Sulfitobacter sp. HI0129
ATCTAAGCAGGTCGCTTTTGCCGAGCGCCTCGCCCGCATCAAACGCCGCACTGTGCCGGACGAGTGTTTCCGCGACAAGGGGCTGATGTCGAAGTGGATCGACGGGAACAAGTGAAGCTGGGCTGACCCTGCGGTGATCGATACTACTTCAGCCGATCGACAACGGATGCACCACCCGACCTGGCAAGCGCGATCAGGCTGGACTGGATTTTGGATGTGAATACTGAACTGAACGTGCCGATGGGCGTGCGGTCCT
>NZ_LWGH01000132.1:0-3464 GCF_001635395.1 Sulfitobacter sp. HI0129
ACGAGCACTGTAACGATCCCGAACCAGCGCATGCTCCCCTCTGTAAGACCGAAGACCTCTGTCCAGAGCCCGCCGAGCCAGTAGCTGAGCGGCGGCATTCGGTCGGGCGGCACTCCCAAATTCACGTCGGAACTTCCAGCCAGCCAAGCCAGCTGCGTGCGGAAGTCTAGGGCCAGACCTGATAGCTGTGTCGTTTCGTCGATCCAGATTGATTGCCTGAGCGCGAAGAGCCCGGCCATGGCGACGAAAAGAGCGCATGTTGCGAGCGCCAGCAATGCGGGGCGGATGATCGTACTCATCGCTTACCTTTTGTCCCGAATGCGTTCCTTTCGGAATACAACGAAACGATTTCCGAGAAAGTTAAAAGTCATCCCTGCAGCAATTCCGCAGAGTGCGGCGAGATATATGGCATTTTGATGATCTGTGAAGATCGAGATCGAAAGCCAGAGCGCAACTGTGTAGTTAACGGCCATACCGAGGCAAGAGGAGGTGATGAAGCCGGCGAACTGCTTCCACGGATTGCGATCCCGTGCATAGCTGAAAGTGAAGCGACGATTGAGCAGGAAATTTGTGATTACGCTCAACGCGATCCCCCCGGCCAGCGAAACTGCGTCTGACGCGCCCATAGCAAGAAGCAGGCTCAGAAGCGTGAGGTTTACAACAACCCCGGAAGCGCCAACGATAATGAATTGTATAAAATACATCGCGTTCGCGAAACGATAGAGGTAGAGTCGACGGATGTGCTTGAGATAATTAAGTTGCTCTCTCAGCGTGAGCTTGCTTTCGCCGTTTACACGATCCTGGAAATGGATGGGGATCTCTCCGACGGAATCCACACCACATTTTACGATTAGCTCGAGGGCCACCTTGTATCCGATAGGATTAAGGTCTTGGGCACACTCAAAATCGGATCTTCTCATTGCGAAGAAGCCTGACATCGGATCGCGGGCCGACGTTAGAGGGGCCGCAAGCAGTGTGGCGATCCTGCTGTTAAGCCAGCGGAAGAACCCCCAGTCGTCGTCCGTGCTGCCGCCCTTAACATAGCGCGATCCCAACACGAGTTCCTGCCCGCTTGCGAGGGCTAGTATCATCTGGGGAATGGCTTCCGGTGGATGGCTAAGATCACAGTCCATGCAAACCAGGATTGGATTACGCGCGCGCTCGAAGCCTTCGATAACGGCCGGGCTTAGCCCGCGTTCTCCCTCACGTTCGATGATACTGGCCCATTCGGCTCCCGACGCTGCTACGGCTTCGACACTTCCGTCCCCACTCTTGTCATCCATGAATATGAGTTCGATTTCGGCGCCGAAATTCTTTCGAAGAGAAGATACTCTGTCTATGAGACTTGGAATGTTTTCCCGCTCCTTAAAGGTAGGTACAATGATGCTGATCGGTGCCAGCAAAGTGATATTTGCAATCTTTGCCCCTGCTAAGGGTGCCGTCTCAGCTTGAGAAAAATTTCCTTTTATCAAAACAAATTCTCTTCTGATATTTAGGCGGTGTCGGCTCTTTTTCGTGGATTGGTCGCGTGTGGTGGTCCTTTTTGCATCCACGATTTCCACATTGCCAAGCTCTTTCAGAGTTCGTCATCTATTTGCTAGCACTTGCGGTGGTCAGATGGAAAGTTTTTAACAGGCGATACAAGACATGTTCATCGCTTGTCGGCTTCGTATGTCCGCTCCATCACACTAGCGCGCCGATGCCCGCCCCCCGGCTGCTGTTCTTGTTTGATAGTCCGCGCCCGATCATGACGGCTGGGTCTGCTGAACGCCAGTTTTTTGCTTATTGCAATATGCCACGAAGGCAGCACGAGCGTATGGGGCGGAGTCCCTTTAACAGCTTTGCCCTGGGCAGAGCTCATCCAATCTGCGCGCAGCGCGTGATGTTCCCAGCCCTTTTCCTGCGTGATCGCTTGGGCCTTTTGTTTGGCACGTGATCCAGCGCCGCGACGAAATGCATCTCCGAGGTGCCGGGATTGGTGAAACAGACCTCCACCCCGCTGTCGAGCAGGGTTTTCACAAGGCTTTCGGCACCGTTCATCGGCTCGGTCATGCGCTCTCCTTTTCTGCGGTCCAATAGGGCAGGCGCAGGTCTTTCTTGAGGATCTTGCCGATGGTGCTGCGCGGCAGGCTGTCGCGGATCTCCACCGCGCTCAGTCTGTGGCTCTTACCGAGACGGGCATTGGCGTGGTCCAGGATCTCATCGGCGCTGCGCGTGGCTTCGGCCCTCAGCACCACGAGGCCGAGCGGCGTCTCTCCCCAAGCCTCCGACGGGATGCCGATCACGGCGGCATCGGTGACGTCCGGATCGTCCAGCAGCACAAGCTCCAGATCGTTGGCATAGATGTTCAGCCCGCCGGAAATGATCATGTCCTTCTTGCGATCCGACAGCACCAGAAAGCCGTCCGCGTCAAAGCTGCCCATGTCGCCGGAGCGGAAAAAGACACGGCCCGCCGCGTCCCGCCAGATATAGTCTGCCGTCAGATCGTCCCGGCCGTAATAGCCCGCCATCATCGTTGGCCCGCGGCCCACGATCTCACCCACTGCGCCTTGGGGCACTTCGTGGCCTTCGCTGTCGATCAGGCGGATTTCGTTTCCGGGTGCCGGCTGGCCCACGGTATGCAGCTTGGTCGGGTGTTCGTCGGCAATCAGGACAGATACGCCGCCGCCTTCGGTCAGGCCGTAATATTCGATCAGCTTGCCGGGAAACCGTGCCAGCACATCGGCCTTCACATCCGCGCGCAGCGGTGCGGAGGTCGAGAATTTCATGCGCATCGCGGATAGATCGAATGTATCGAAATCAGGCAACTCCATGATCCGCTTGTACTGAACCGGGACCAGCATCGTGTGGGTGATCCGCTCGGCTTCGGCGATTTCGAGATAGGCCCGGGCGTCGAACTTCGGCATCAGGTGCACCGTCGATCCGCCAAAGAGCGTGGGGATGAAGGCCACGATCGTCGTGTTGGAATAGAGCGGCGTGGAGATCAGCGTGCGGGCGTCGTCGTCATACCCATTGGGGGCGACGCGGTCCATCTGCGCGGCGCGCATCCAGTGGTTGTGAAGGATGCCCTTCGGCGTTCCGGTCGTACCGGACGAATAGATCAGGTTGAAGGGGTCCGACATGGCGATGGGCACCATCGGATCGTCCTCTTGGGCGGGCGCCAGCAGATCCTCGTAGGTGTCGAAACCCTCGAGCTCGAAATCGAGGGCAACGCAAGTGAGGGGCAGATCACGGATGAAGCCTTCGATCAGGCTCAGATACTGGGCCGCCACGAAGATGACCCGCGCCCCGCAGTCGCGCAGCATCTTCTCCAACGCTTCGGAAGAGGCCATCGAGGACAGCGGCGTGACACAGCCCCCGGCGCGCAGCACGCCCATGAAAATCTCCGCATAGGCGGCGGAATTCGCCGAAAGGACCGCGACGGTATCGCCCTTGCTGACCCCCATCCCGATCAGCGCATTCGC
>NZ_LWGH01000133.1:0-271 GCF_001635395.1 Sulfitobacter sp. HI0129
AGATCGAGGACGGGTGAGCGCAACCTCCCCGGGGATGTCCGACAGGGCAAAGGTTCCGCCGGTTCGATCTGATCCCGTTTGGATAAGGGGAGCGATGGACCAGCGGGTCGGGGCTGAGTGCCCCTCGCCCGGGCAGCAATGCGCCCCGCACCAGAAAATTCCCCTGTCCCTTCGGGCCATTCCTCGCGGGACCAATTTTCCGGCCCGCGGCGCATTCTCCGCTGCGCTCCGATCCTGACGGATGCGGCCCGGTCGCCGCCGGTCCTGGTAT
>NZ_LWGH01000134.1:0-455 GCF_001635395.1 Sulfitobacter sp. HI0129
CCAGTTCCGCGCCCGCGTCCGCCAGCGTCCGGGCGATCCCCCAGGCGATGGATTTGTCGTTGGCCAACCCCATGATGAGCCCGCGTTTACCCTGCATCAAGTCATTGCCCATTGGCTCATCCCAGTCACTTCGTGTTATAAGATTTGACGTTTAGGTCATTGCTCGCAGTGCTTCAAGACTGCGTGGATTCGGGCAGGCCGGACACAACTCTCCTTAGCATTGCGCAATGAGTTTGCGGNTCTCGCTTTTGTTGTAGTGCTATGTCATATGTTATAGGTCACCTTCGGAACCCGCATCAGACGGGACGATCACGCCGTTGCCGTTGGCATCCCAGTAGATGGCGCCCGAGAAATCGGTCAGACCAGCTTCGGAGATCGCGCCTTCGGTGATGGCGATGTTCGAGTTGTTGGTCACGGGTTCTCGTCATAGAACCCCTGCTCGCGGGTCAGATCCG
>NZ_LWGH01000135.1:0-285 GCF_001635395.1 Sulfitobacter sp. HI0129
GTTTATGCGGCATGTGGTGAGTAATATCACCAAACGGAAGCAATGTTAACTCTTATCCAAATGGCCCGCAAAGCCTGCCGCTCATAGATAAATGACAAAGCAAAAAAAGGAGCGGCAGGAAAATGAACGGTCATGCACCCGCAGGATTGGTTAACGTACCGCAACGCGGAGTAAGTCTCCCCGTCAATCGGGGCCGTGCCCGCGCCGCCCTCCGGGCCCTTGCGCGGGTGGAATGGCCCACCCTCGCGGTCTTTACGGCCACGCTGGTGGGCTGGGCGCTGGTTC
>NZ_LWGH01000136.1:0-312 GCF_001635395.1 Sulfitobacter sp. HI0129
GATCGCCTCGAGGAAGGTCATGGCCTCCTTGCCGCGCACCTCGCCGAGGATGATCCGGTCGGGGCGCATGCGCAGCGTCGCGGTGAGGAGCACATCGGCGGATTGGAATTCCGCGTCGCGATTGGCGATGAGGGTCACGGCATTTGGTTGGGTCGGCAGAAGCTCGGCGGCTTCTTCGATGGTGACGATGCGTTCCTCGGCCGGTACGTGAGAGAGGATCTTGCGCGCGGCGACGGTCTTGCCGGTGGAGGTGCCACCCGAGACGATCATGTTGAGTTTATTCTCGACGCAGAAGGCAAGCGCATCATCGAT
>NZ_LWGH01000137.1:0-207 GCF_001635395.1 Sulfitobacter sp. HI0129
CCCGGGCTCACCCTGCGCCGGGACAGCACGCGGGCCAACGCCCAGCAGGTCAATTCCCTGCTGCCCCGGATCATCGAGATGCGGCAGAACTACGACAGGCTGACAATGCCGGTAGAGGCCGTGCACGGCGATAAAGACAATATCGTCCCGCTGGATATCCACAGCGCGCCCCTGATGGAGGATCTGGCCAACGGCAACCTCACGGTG
>NZ_LWGH01000138.1:0-12587 GCF_001635395.1 Sulfitobacter sp. HI0129
CAAACCGGCCCAGCCGCCGAGGATCAGTGCCGCGAGAAGGAAGCCCGCCTGAAGGGCCCAGTACTTGAAGAAGGGATTGGACAGGTCTGTCCAGGGTTTGTCCTTTCGCGCCAGCATCGCTGCTTCGGCCCGGAAGGCGGATTTGAACGATTGCCGCAGAACCCGTGGATAGAAGCGATGGAAGCCTTCGTTGTAGAGCGCTGTGACGGGGTCGCGGGGCGTGGCGACATAGCGATGATGCACAAGCAGATGTTCGGACCGGAAGTGCGAATAGAGCACCATGGCGAGCAGCAGGTCCGCCCAGAGCCGTTCGAGCCGATTCCGCTGGTGCATCAGCTCATGGCTGTAGTTGATCCCTACTGTTCCGGTGATGACGCCGACGCCAAAGAACAGAAAGACCTTTTCCCACCCCCCCAGATGCGGGGCGCGCGTGGCATAAAAGATCAGGCCGAAGACCGTGATGATCTGCAAGGGAACCCAGATCAGCGTGATCAAGCGATACCAGAACAGGTCATCTTCGGAGGTTTGGGGATCGTTGTTGTCGAGGTTCAGCCCCACCGCCGCATCGAGAATCGAGAACAGGAACCACGTGACCAGCGGCAGCAGCGCGATGGACCAGCCGCCGATAAAGGCGCAGAGCCAAGCAAGAGGTATCAGACCGAGTGAAAGCCAGAAGGGCAGGGCGCGGGACAGGCGCGACATTTCGGAAGCGGCGATGTGGTTTTTGGATGATGTCATGTCGGACCCTCTGCGCTACGGTCGTGATATATCGCGGTCCGACGCTTCCTCAAAGTGCTACGTCGCGGACCAGATCGAACGCCTTGCGCATCACGGTCGGCAGGTCCGACGGGCGGAAGCGCTCCGGCGTGATGAACGTGCCAAGATCGGGGGCACTATCGGTCGGAACCTCTGCCGTCATGATTGTCAGCGAAAGGTGGAAATGGGTGAAGGTATGGCGCACCTCGGCCTCCAACGCGCGCCAGTCCGCATCGAGCGGGGGTTTGCCGGTGGGGCGGGGCTGGCCAACCTCCACCCAATCGCTACCGGGCCAACCCAACATGCCCCCCAGCAGCCCTGTCTCGGGCCGGGTTTCCAAAAGCCACGCGCCGTCCTTCGCGCGTCGGGCTACATAAAGCGTTCCATGGCGCAGCGGCTTCGGCTTCTTCGCCAGTTTGCGCGGCAGTTCGGCAGCGGTGCCGCGCTCGCGGGCCAAACAGGGGTTGCGCCACGGGCAGATCCCACAGGCCGGGGATTTCGGGGTGCAGATCGTCGCCCCCAGATCCATGACCGCCTGGGCGTAGTCGCCGGGCCGTTCGGAGGGCGTCAGCGCCGACGCCTCACGCATCAGCAGGGGTTTGGAGGCGGGCAGCGGTTCGTGAATGTCATGGAGCCGGGCCATCACCCGTTCCACGTTGCCATCAAGCACCGTGTGCGGCAGGTCAAAGGCGATGGAGGAAACCGCCGCCGCCGTGTAGGGGCCGATACCCGGCAGTTTCAGCAGCGCGTCATGATCCGCCGGAAAGCGACCGCCGTGTTCATTAACGACGACGCGCGCGCATTTGAGCAGATTGCGTGCCCGCGCATAGTAACCCAGCCCCGCCCATTCGCCCAAAACCTCCGCATCCTCTGCGGCTGCAAGGTCACCGAGCGTGGGCCAGCGGGCCGTGAACCGCAGGAAATAGTCGCGAACCGTCGCCACGGTCGTTTGCTGCAACATGATCTCGGACAGCCAGACGCGATAGGGGTCGGGCAGTTGCCCCGCGGCCCTGTCCCCGGGGCCTACCCGCCACGGCATCGTCCTTGCATGCCTGTCGTACCAGTCCAGCAGGCTATGCGGCAAAGCGCCCATGGTTGGAGCGTCACGCATACTTTATGCCCGCCCCCTTCGCCGGTGGCTGGCGATATGCGCGTAAATCACTATGTTGGCTCTAGTCATCCGGGGAACATAATCATGCCGCCACGGCGCGCCACCACAAAAGGCTTCAAACGTGCCGATGCCCTTCTGACAGGGCAGATTCGCAAGGCGAGCGAATCCCGGGGTTTCGCCCAGTCGCGTCTGTTGACCCACTGGGCGGAAATTGCAGGCCAGGACGCCGCAGCCATCGCCCGCCCGGTCGAGGTGAGCTATGGCCGGGGCGGTATGGGGGCGACGCTGACATTGCTGACCACCGGCGCCCACGCCCCGATCCTTGAAATGCAGAAGGAGCAGCTGCGCGCGAAGGTCAACGCGGTTTACGGCTATAACGCCATCGCCCGGATCCGCATCACCCAGACGGCGGCGCAGGGCTTTGCCGAGGGGCAGGTCGCCTTCGAGCATCGCAGCGCGCCCGCCCCAGCGGCCGAAACGGACCCTGCAATCCAGCGCCGTGCAGAGGAATTCGCGCAACCGGTCGCTGACACCGGGCTGAGGGATGCCCTTGCACGACTGGGGCAGAACGTATTGAACAAGACCAAAGGCTGAAACGCTTACAAAGGAATGAACATGAATCGCAGAAACGTAATTCTGGGCGGCCTCGCCCTTCTGGGTCTGGGCGGCTGGTACTTTGCCGGTACGGCCACGAACGAAGCGGGCTCCACCTCCTTCAACCCCTCGGCGGGCGCCGCGAACGCGCAGAACTCCGATGTCGATACCTCCTCCGTGGCCGAGATGGAGCTGGGAAATCCCGACGCCCCGGTAACGGTGATCGAATATGCCTCCTACACCTGCCCGCATTGCGCCAACTTCCATGCGGGACCCTACAAGCAGCTGATGGCCGACTATATCGACACCGGCAAAATCCGGTTCGTGTACCGCGAAGTCTATTTCGACCGCTTTGGCCTCTGGGCTTCCATGATCGCGCGTTGCGGCGGTGCCGAGAAGTTCTTTGGCATTACCGATCTGCTCTACAAGGGTCAGTCGGAATGGACACGCGCGGGTGAGCCTGCACAGATCATCGAAGAGCTGCGCAAGATCGGCCGCCTCGCCGGGCTGGACAATGCCCAGCTTGACGAATGCCTCAACGATGCGGAGCAAGCCGAAACGCTGGTTGCCTGGTTCCGTGAAAACGCCGAGAAGGACAATATCGATTCCACGCCCAGCTTCGTGATCGACGGCAAGAAATATTCCAACATGCCCTACAAAGACATGAAGGAGCTGCTGGACGCGGCACTGGGGGCCTGATGACAGCCCCGCTGGCCGGGCTGAAGGTCGTCGAAATGGCGCGCATCTTGGCCGGCCCATGGGCCGGTCAGACGCTTTCCGATCTGGGTTGCGAAGTGATCAAGGTCGAAAGCCCGGACGGCGACGACACCCGCCAGTGGGGCCCGCCCTTCGTCACCCGGGACGACGATGTCTCGGCCTCCTATTTTCATTCGACGAACCGGGGCAAGGCATCGGTCACCATCGATTTCCGGACGGCGGAGGGGCAGGCGAAGGTCAAGGAACTGCTCGCCGATGCCGATATCCTGATCGAGAACTTCAAGACCGGCGGGCTGGCGAAATATGGTCTGGACTACGAAAGCCTCGCCGCACAGTTTCCGAAGCTGATCTATTGTTCGATCACCGGTTTCGGTCACACCGGCCCCTATGCCCACCGCGCGGGCTATGATTTCATCATTCAGGGCATGTCCGGGCTGATGTCGATCACGGGGGAGCCTGATCGTCAGCCCCAGAAATCCGGCATGGCGATCACGGATATCTTCACCGGTATCTACGCCACGACCGCAATCCTCGCTGCTGTGCACCAGCGCAGCCAGACGGGGGTGGGTCAGCATATCGACATGGCGCTGCTTGATTGTGCCGTGGCCATCACCGGCAACCAGTCGATGAACTACATGACCACGGGCAAGCCCCCCACCCGTATGGGGAACGCACATCCGAACCTCACCCCTTACGAGGTGTTTGAATGCAGCGACGGCCATATCATTATCGCGACTGGCAATGACAAGCAGTACCAACGGCTCTGCCGTCTGCTGGGGCTCAATGACATGGCTGAATCCCCCGACTACGCCAAGAACGCGGATCGGGTCGCCAACCGGCCAGAGATGATACGCCGCCTGAACGGTGCCACCTGCCTGCGCGCGCGGGATGACCTGCTCGCCGCCTGCGAGGCCGAAGGCGTGCCTGCGGGGCCCATCAACGACATGGCCGACATGCTCGCCGATGAACAGGTCCAGGCCCGCGGAATGCGCATCGAACTGGGCGGTGTGCCCGGTTTGCGCTCACCCTTCCGTTTTTCGGGCGCCGATCTAGCATTGCACCGCCCCGCCCCCAAATTGGGCGAGGACGACTAGCAAGAGGGGGCGATTTAGCCCTTACGCGGCAGCGCCTTCAGCGCATCGAAAAGCGCATTCTGTTCAGGCAGGCGCAGTCGGACGGGCAGGGTGATAACCTTGGAGCGGAAGCTCGCGGGCAGGCGCACCGCGTCCTTTTCGGTGGTCACAAGCTGTGCACCTGACATCATCGCATGCGCTTCGAGGCGTTTCATCAGTGTGGGGGTCAGGGGCTGATGATCGCTGAGCGCTTCGGCATGGACGAGCGTCGCCCCGAGGTCACGCAACGTGGCAAAGAACTTCTCCGGATGTCCGATGCCTGCGAATGCAAGCACTTCTGTGTCCGACCAGTCCATCCCCGTCTGCAGCGCGATGAGTTCCGCGGGAACGCGGGTAGGCTTCTCTGGGGGCGTGAAGGCGGCCTGCGCCACCGCATCCCCGATGCTGAGAAGCAGGTCAGCGCGCGCCAGCCCTGCCTCCACCGGTTCGCGCAGCGGACCGGCAGGCAGGCACAGCCCGTTGCCGAAACCCTTTTGCGCATCGACCACGACAACTGAAAGGTCATGTGCGAGCGCCGGGTCCTGAAACCCGTCATCCAGTACGACAACGCTGGCGCCTGCTTCTTCTGCGGCGCGGGCGGTCTGCTCCCGGTCGGCGCCGACCCAGACTTCGGCGAAGGCGGCGATCAGCAACGGTTCGTCGCCCACCTGCTGCGCGCTATGGCGCGAAGGGTCCACGCGCGTGGGTTCGGTGATGTTGCCCCCATATCCACGCGAAACGACATGGGGTTCATGGTAGAGATCGCGCAAACGTTCCACCACGGCGATGACCGTCGGGGTCTTGCCGGTTCCGCCGGCATTCAGGTTGCCGATGCAAACGACCGGTATGCTCAGCCGTCGCCGCGCCCCCCCGGCCAGCCGCCGCGCCGTGGCCCGCGCATAGAGCTTTCCCAGCGGCGAAAGCAGTCTTGCGCGCCAGTCGGGTTTGGCCCGGTGCCAGAAGGATGGTGCGCGCATGTCAGTTTCCCCCCGAAAGCGCACCGTCCAGCGCATCGATGATCAGATCGGTCACCCGGTCGGTCTGCGCCGCCCCTTCGGACACGACGTCCCAGCCGGCGTGGGCCATGGTGGCGGCCTGATCCGGTGCGATGAGGCGTGAGACCGCAGTGCCCAGTGCCACCGCATCGTTAACGATGCGTGCCGCACCCGTGGCGGCGAGGCGGGAATAGGCGGGCAGGAAGCGTCGCACATTGGGGCCATAGAGTACGGCGGACCCGAGGGCCGCGGCCTCGAAAGGATCACCGCCGCCGTGATCGGCCACGAGGGACGAGCCCAGAAAGGATACCGGCGCGACCCGGTAGAAAAGGCCCATGTCGCCCGGGTCTTCGGCCACGAGCACCTGCGTCGAATCCTCTGGGTAGATGTCACTTCCCCAGCGCATCACGCGAAAGTCGCGCGTGGCGGCTTGCTCAGCCATCTGCTCCGCCTGCGCGGGGTCCGACGGAAAAAGGATGAGCAGCAGCCGGTGCGACAGGCGCAATGCGTGTCGATGCGCCGTCAGCACGATGTTCAGTTCCTCCGGCAGGACGCGGTTGGCAAACCAGACGGGACGGCCCTTGAGCGCCTTCGACATTTCGGCAAGGTCACTGTCCGCGCAGGGGAGGGCCTTGCCGCCGGGCATCAGGGGTTCCGTTATGCGCAGAACAGTCGGGGGCGCGCCAAGGTGGGTCAACCGGCGAAACCCGGCCTGGGACCGGACGAGGATCGCATCGAAATGCGAAAGCAGTTCACGGGTGAGATCGCGCAGCCACCTGTCACGGCGGCCATCGAAGCCCCCGGTATCGGCATCGACAAGCAGCAGCGGACAGTCCCGCGCCGCGGTTTCAAGGATCAGGTTGGGTTGCAGACGACCCCAGAACCAGACGCAGGCATCCGGTTTCCAATGACCCAGAAAGGCGGCGATGCTGCGCGGATGATCGTCGGGCATTTCGGTAACGCACAGGGTTTCGTCGCCCCCCGTGTGGTCCGGCCTGCTGCCGCGTTCTACGGTGATGACGGCATGCAGACCCGGGCGGTTGGCGTTGACGCGGGCGGCGATATCCAGAACGGTCCGCAGGCTGCCCGGCTCCGGCGCGTGAAACCAGACGACCTCTCCTCTCGGACGGGGCAGATCCGCGACATAGCCCGTGCCTTCGCCCCGCTGGGCAAGCGCACGATATGCCGCCAGACCGAGCGAGCCCGCCATCGCGAACTCAGCCCAGTTCTTCGGTGGCCGAGGCGGGGGTTTCCTCGTCCCGCAGGCGGTGGAGGTGGGCGATGAAATAGCGCATATGGGCGTTGTCGACGGTACGCTGGGCTTCGTGCTTCCACGCGTCATAGGCCTTGGCGTAATCGGGAAAAATGCCGACGACATGGATATCGTCGACGTTCTTGAAGACGTTTTCCGAAGGGTTCACCAGCTCGCCGCCGAAAACCAGATGCAGGCGTTGTGTCATGAAAGTGCTCTTTCTTCTGCTGCGGATATGGTCAGACTGGGTAGCAGATAGGGCCGTTCACGCAAGGGCGTCGATGAGGCTGCGGTGGACATGGAGCCCCCCTGCCACGACACCGTCGAGCCGGGGATCGGGATTGTTGAACCGCAACGGGTCGCCCCGCCGGTTCGAGGCGGCACCGCCTGCTTCGGCGATGATCAGGGCGCCCGCTGCAATGTCCCATTCCCAGCTGTGGCGCAGCGTGAGCATCGCGTCATAGGCCCCTTCCGCCACCAGCGCGAGCCGATAGGCCAGCGAGGGGCGATAGGCCCGCTTGAAGTGCGGGGCCTCTTCTCCGCGCCAATGGTGCAGGGCCAGCGCCGGTTTCGCGGCCAGTACCTCGGCCCGGGCGATCTCCCGTTCCTGGGAGGCCTGCAGCGCGACACCGTTGAGCGTCGCCCCCCGGCCCCGGGCCGCCGCGTAGAGCAACCCGCGCAGCGGCAGGTAGACCACCGCCGCCGTGATCCATCCGCCCCGTGCGACGGCCAGCGAATGGGCCCATGTGTCGGACCCTTCGACGAAGCTGCGCGTGCCGTCGATCGGATCGACGATGAATACCGCCTCCCGCGACAGGCGGTCTTGGGTGTCCTCGCTTTCCTCCGAAAGCCAGCCGTAGTCGGGCCGGGCGGGGCGCAGCACGGCGTGTAGCAGATCGTTCACGGCAAGGTCCGCTTCCGTGACGGGGCCCAGCCCCCCGGGCTTGTCCCAGCGCCGGGCGCGTGCCCCGGCATAGCTGGTGGCCACGCGCCCCGACATGCGCGCAGCGTCGATCAGCAAGGCGAGGTCGTCACGCTCCGGCAAGGGTCATTCCCGGCACGAGAAGCGACGGCACGACCCGGCTGAGGTATCTGCGCGCATCATTCGCGGGGACGATTTCGCGCAGCATGTCCCGCAGGTTACCCGCGATCGTACATTCATTTACCGGGTGAACGATTTCGCCGTTTTCCACCCAGTGGCCCGCGGCCCCGCGCGAATAATCGCCGGTATTGGGATTGATGGTGGCGCCGATCATCGACGTTACCAGAAGACCGGTACCCATGTCGCGCATGAGGTCCGCCCGGCTGGCAGCCCCTTCGGTCAGTTCCACGTTCCAGTTGGACGGCGACGGCCCCGAAGACAGGCCCCGCGCCGCGTTGCCGGTGGAACGAAGGCCCAGCTTGCGCGCGCTGGATAGATCGAGCGTCCAGCCGTTGAGGATGCCGTTTTCCACGATGGCGCGGCGCTGGGTTGGCAGGCCCTCTGCATCGAAGGGGCGCGATCCTGTCGCGCGGGGGCGGTGAGGGTCTTCGAAGACCGAGACACCCTGCGGCAGTATCTGCTGGCCCAGATCGTCCCGCAAAAAAGAAGCGCCACGGGCGACGGCATTGCCATTCACGGCGGCGAGCAGATGCCCCAGCAACGAAGCGGCTATCCGTTCATCGAACAGCACGGGATAGGTGCCGGTCGGGGGTTTGCGGGCACCGATGCGGGCCGCGGTGCGTTCGCCCGCTGTTCTGCCGATGTCTTCCGGGCTGCGCAAATCGGATTGGAAGATGCGGCTGTCACCGTCGTAGTCCCGCTCCATTTTCGTGCCTTCGCCTGCAATGGCGACACAGGACAGCCCGCGCCCGGTGCGCGCATAGCCCCCGGCAAAGCCATTGGATGCGGCCAGAAACACCCTGTCGTTGCTGTAGCCCGCTGTGGCCGACTGCACCTGCGACACGCCGTCGACTGCGCGCGCGGCTGCTTCGGCCCGCCTCGCGTCCTCCTGTATCTCTGCAGGGGAAGGTTCGGGGGTCGGATCGGCCAGCTCCAGTGCTTCGAGGTCCCAGTTTCGCGCAAGGTCGCCGGGATCGGCCAGACCCGCATAGGGATCATCGGGCGCTTCGCGCGCCATCGCCACAGCCCGCATCGCCATCTCTTCGATAGTGCGGTCAGAGACGTCCGAGGCGGAAACGACTGCGACCCGCTTGCCCACGAAGACCCGCAACCCGATATCGGTGGCCTCTGCACGCTCGGCCTGCTCAAGCTGTCCGTTGCGAACATCGACCGAGAGGGACACACCGGATCGGGACATGGCATCCGCCGCATCAGCGCCGGCGTTTTGCGCCGCGCGCAGCAGCGCATGGGCCATAGCTTCGGGGGAATGTTGCATGAACGCGGTCTCTTTCAGTGGGTCGCAGCAGAGGTAACGACGCCCTGTTCCTATCGCAAGGGCGCGCACCCGGCGTCCGGTCTGCCGGGTGGCGGCGGCCCTTAGCGGATGCGCTGGCCGTTCGCCAGAATTTCCCCCGCCGGTGTGAAGCGGATTTCGGAGGCCAGCGTGTCCGGATCGTCCCCCGGTTTTGCGAATAGGCCAAGTACCATGCGCGCGCCCATCGCCTGCTGCTGGGGCAGAAGGCCGGATGCCACGAGTTGGTCGATCAGCGCATTGGCCCCGGCGAGCGCCAGCGTGACCTGTCCCACCGGCTTTGGCATGCCCTGATAGGCTGCGAGGTCTTCGTTATCGAACTCGACTGATCCTTCGCCCGTCAGTTCCGCATCGAGCGCCTTTACCGACAGGGCGTTCAGGGTCAGCGCCTGGATCTCGGCGGGCTGGGCCTCCGGGTCCGCCATCCGTTCCGCCGTCGCCGGATCGAAGAGGTCCGCCAGCAGACGAACCCGCCCGGCGAGGTCCAGAAGAACACTGGCAGAGGTGCGGGGCAGGTCCTGCGCCGGATCGAAGATGTTCCAGATCGCGTCCGACATGGTGAACCCGTCCAGATCGATCAAGGCAGAGAACGGCTGGGCCTCGGCACTGGTCAGCACCGGCACATCGAGGTCAAAGGCCCCTTCTTCCATGGCGAACTGGATCGGAAAGGTCATGCCCGGCAGGTTCAGGTCAACCGAAATACCGGTTTGCTGCCCGGCATAGCCCAGCCCTTCCGGCGCGAGCGATACATCGAGGTTGCCGCCGTCAGAGGCGGTCACGATGTTCACATCGCCGTTGACCGGGTCGGAAAGGTTCAACTCCGTTCCGCCCCCGCCGAAAGTCAGCCGACCCTTGCCGGTGAAACCGGCAGCGATCATGTCGCCCAGCCCTTCCGCCTCCGCTGTCAGCGGCATCGTGCTGCCGCCGGTAATGCCGATATCAGATCCTGCCCCCTTGAGCCGCATCGCGGTCGCGTCCATCGGGTTGTTGACCAGCAGTTCGTATTGCAGGTTTTCGATGCTCGCGATCTGTTCCTGCACGCGCTTTTCGCCCACCTTGGCCACGCTCCGGGCCGCGAGCCCGGTGGCCAGCAGGTTGAAACCGGCATTCTCCGCGCCGAAGGTTTCCCCGCCCACCTGCAACTGCGTCAGGATCAGTCCGGCGGTTTCTGCCGAATAGGCATAGGTCATCTGCTGCGCATCGCCGGAAACGGTCATGAGGGGGGCGGTCTGGGTCAGGTCGATGTCGAACTGGAGCGGTTTGCTTTCCGCGTCGGCGGGCGTGATGTCCACGGTGATCGGCATGACCTCAGGCATCACGACGGCCACGCTGCCATCGGCGTCCTGCTTGAAGGTCAGCGTGCCCAACGAAACGGCCATCGCCCCGCCGCCTTCGGGGGCGAGGCTGCCGAACCGCAGATCGCTTACCGTCAGATCGGCTCCGTCGGCGGTTTCCGTCCCGTCGACGACATATCCCATGCCTTCCATATAGACGCGCCAGTCGGCCCAGACTTCTGCGGGGGTGACATCGGCGGCAGCCGCCTGTGCAAACAGCACGAGGGGCAGCGCGGCGCGTGCGGCGCGGGGTATGAAGCAGGGCATAGAAGTGTCCTTTTCAAGCTGTGGGAAGCCGTGGTTGCCCACCGCGCGAAATGAGGCGGTGATGGGGCTGGACCATGACGCGCGGCGACAGTACCACAGGTCTGACGCCACATGCAAAGTGCGAAGAACGGGGTAATCCAGATGGACATGACGGGCAAGACGGTAATGATCACGGGGGCCAGCCGCGGCATCGGGGCGGAGGCCGCACGGGTTTTCGCAGAGGCTGGCGCGAACGTGGCCCTGCTGGCCCGGTCGCAGGATGCGATCGCCGAACTGTCCGGTGATCTGGGGGCGAAGGCCATCGCGATCCCGTGCAACGTCGCCCGCTTCGGAGAGATGTCTTCAGCGGTCGAAACGACCGTTGCGGCCTTTGGAAGCCTCGATGTGCTGATCAACAACGCGGGGGTGATCGATCCGATTGCCCATATCGCGGAAGCGGACCCGGATGACTGGGGTCAGTTGATCGACATCAACGTGAAGGGCGTGTTCAACGGTATCCGCGCGGCCTTGCCGGTGATGAAGGCCGCCGGTGGCGGATCCGTGCTCACGGTGTCTTCCGGTGCGGCGCATAACGCCGTAGAGGCATGGAGCAGCTACTGCGCATCGAAAGCCGCCGTAAACATGCTGAACCGCTGCCTCCACCTTGAGGAAGCGCATGGTGGCATCCGGGCCATCGGTCTTTCGCCGGGTACGGTGGCAACGCAGATGCAGCGCGAAATCAAGGCCTCGGGCATCAACCCCATCAGCCAGCTGGACTGGGAGGTTCATATTCCCGCCGATTGGCCCGCGCGCGCGCTGCTGTGGATGTGCGGCCCGGAGGCGGACGGATACCGGGGGGAGGAAATCTCCCTCCGTGACGATGCCGTTCGCAAGGCCATCGGCCTCACATGATCGGGCTGGACAGGGACGAGGGGATCTGGACGGTCACCATCGACCGGCCCGAAAAGGCGAATTCGCTGACCCACGACATGCTGTCGCAGCTTGCCAGCATCGCCGAGGATGCGCAGCAGGCGCGCGCGTTCATCCTGACGGGCAGGGGCAAGGTGTTCAGCGCGGGCGCCGATCTGGAGGAAGCCCGCGCCGGTCTGGCCGTCTCCGATGTGTGGGAACGGCTGTCGAGCGCGATCGCAGCCTTGCCGGGGATCAGTATTGCGGCCCTGAACGGCACCATGGCGGGCGGCGCCATGGGAATGGGGCTGGCCTGCGACCTGCGAATCGCCGTGCCTACGGCCAAGTTCTTTTATCCGGCGATCAAACTGGGTTTCCTGCCTCAGCCCAGCGACCCGCCACGTATGGCAAAGCTGATCGGGCCCGCGCGAACCAAGCTGATCCTTCTAGCGGGCCAGAAGATCGATGCCTCGGAGGCTTTTGCCTTCGGGCTCGTGGACCGGATCGTCGAACCAGATGCCCTTATCGACATGGCGCGTTCGCTGGCGCAGGACTGCTGCGCCGCCCCGCGGGACATCGCGTCGGGTATCAAGGAAATGTGTGCAGTGTCAGAGGAGGTGCCGCGCGTCGGAGCGGTATTGCCACGGCGCTGAAAACCGCCCCTCCGGTCAGATCAGCGGAACGAAGGGTACGTCGCAGGCTGCGAGAAGAAGGGCGGAAGCGAGAAGCAGTGTGAGACGCATGGGATTGGTTCCTGTATGTTTCTGCGGTTTTCGCCGGGCCGGAGGGCCGTGTCAACGCTTGCGCATCCCGCCCGGCACTTTGGAGCGGAAACCGGGCGGGCGCTTGGCCACCCATGCGGCGAATTTTGCGAGCCTCGGATGCCCGCGCAGCGCCTCGGGCGTGTTGTAATCCCGGGCCAGTTCCGCTTCCGTCAGGGTGGCATGGATCTCGCGGTGGCAAATGTGATGCATTAGAACCGTTGCGCCCCCCTTTCCGCCCTTCAGCTTCGGGATCAGATGGTGGCGGCTTTGGGGGACGTCCGGGGGGATCGGGCGCAGGCAGAGCGGGCAGGTAGGGTCTGTCATCGGCGGCTTGATCCCGGGTCTCGTGACGGGCATGAACATGGCCTGACCGTAGCCGAAGG
>NZ_LWGH01000139.1:0-307 GCF_001635395.1 Sulfitobacter sp. HI0129
GAAGCGTTCGACGTTTCGGCGCTTGCCTGCGGGGCTTTCTGTCCCGGTGTACATGACCGGGTTGTGGTGCTGCAGTGCGCGGTTCCAGATGTCATAGACATCGCGGTGCCAGCCTGCCAGCAGCACGCGGGGGCTGTCGCGCAACAGCAGGTCCACATAGGCCGCAACGGAGTCGGCCTTAGCCACGCCTGTTAGCAGGCGCATCTTCATGTCCAGTTCCCGCGCGGCCTGTCCGGCCTTCACAAATGACCCTTCCAAAACGGTCATCGCCAGCATCTTGAACAGGTCTTCGGCGTCCTGTGCTGCC
>NZ_LWGH01000140.1:0-246 GCF_001635395.1 Sulfitobacter sp. HI0129
GTTGCCCATAGAGCAGGACAATGGCCGCGAGCGGCAGCAGCGCGAAGGCCGGGTGCAGGCCGGTCAGGAAGAAGCTGGCCACCCCGATTGCGATCAGGACCAGCCGCATCACCACCGACACCCGCCGCGCCAGATACCCGACGAGCCCAGCCGAGATCAGGAAGACCGAAGCCACGCCGCCGATGATGGCCGCGCCGATCTCGACCAGGGTTCCTTGCAGAAGGAAGGCAGGGTTCAGGACGAAGG
>NZ_LWGH01000141.1:0-226 GCF_001635395.1 Sulfitobacter sp. HI0129
TCGCAGTCTATATCCAGATCGATCTCGAAGCGCGCAAGGAAGGTATTGAAGGTCTCCCCAGCTCGGAACTGCCCGATCTGAAGCCAATGGCCAAGGACGGCTTTATGCTGGCTCCGCTCGCCTTGTTGATCATCTTTCTATTTGCCGGATTCTCTATCATCTCTGCCGGTTCATGGGGCATTGCCATCGCGGTTCTCGTCATGCTGCAGCAACGGATGGGTCTTGA
>NZ_LWGH01000142.1:0-987 GCF_001635395.1 Sulfitobacter sp. HI0129
GCTTGCGGTCATAGGAAAACGTGAGCTGCTTGCCGACATAACGGTTCTCACGCCAGCACAACACTTCCGCCAACCGATCCGGCTCCACATTCAACGCCCGGTGCAGGTTGTCCGGTTTGGCAGGGGCCTTGGCAAATTTGGCGTTAAAGCGGCTCTTAAAGCCTTCAAGAAAAGCGTTTCCGGCTTTCATGTCCGAAACGCCTGCCAGCCTCAGCTCTTTGACAAGCCGGTCCTGAAGCGTGCGGTTGGCCCGTTCTACGCGGCCCTTGGCTTGAGAGCTGTTGGCGCACAGGATCTCGATGTTCAACTCATTCAACGCACGCCCGAACTGGGTCATGCCTGCACCATTCCTTGCGTCTTCTTTGGCAACTCGGAATACCGAATGCTTGTCGCTGTAAAAGGCCACTGGGCGGCCATGCTGAACCAAATAACTGTCCAACGCCTCGAAATAGCTGAACGTGCTCTCGGACTTCACAAACCGCAGCTCCATCAAGGTGCTGGTGGCATCATCGATGAAAACGAGCAGGGTGCAGGGATCACCCCGATCCTCAAACCAACGGTGATCGGAACCATCAATCTGGATCAGCTCACCATAGCATTCGCGCCGTAAGCGAGGTTGATGGAAGGTCCGGCGCTGTTTCCGCGAGAGCCAGATGCCGTCTTCGATCATCCATTTGCGCACGGTCTCGCGAGACACTGTGAACCCGTGATGCTCAGCCAGCTTCTCAGCTGCCAGTGTTGGGCCGAAATCCGGGTAATTCTCTTTGATCAGGCTCAGAGCATAATCGCGCTTTGCATGATGGATACGATTGTTTGGAGGTTTGCCGCGCGCCTTATGTCGGATCGCTGAGGCGCCATCCTGCCGGTATCGCTTGAGAAGCCGGAACACTTGCCGCCTTGTCAGATCCAGCAGGTTTGCCGCATTGTCTACCGTCAGCCGACTATCATCGACCTGCGCCAAAACCTCAACGCGGTTCAAATCGCGCT
>NZ_LWGH01000143.1:0-251 GCF_001635395.1 Sulfitobacter sp. HI0129
TTCGGGGCGCGCCCGCTGAAGCGCGTGATCCAGCGGAGCCTTCAGGATCCTCTGGCCGAGATGATCTTGGCCGGTGACGTGAAGGATGGTGAGACGATCCATGTCTCTGCCGGAACGGACGGTCTGATTATCGGTGATCGCTTGTCGACCAGTAATCGGGCCAAGCCCGATACCGCGACGGTTCACTGAGGCGATCTGGAGGAAAGATGAAAAAGGCCGGGGTTCGCCCCGGCCTTTTTCGCTGTCTATAT
>NZ_LWGH01000144.1:0-212 GCF_001635395.1 Sulfitobacter sp. HI0129
GCAGGCGGAGCTGGAGGACGCGGATGACGAGACGCTTCTCAATACCCGGCTGATCCCGCCGCCCGATGCCCGCGTAAGGGTCTATGCGACCCAGTCGACCCACAAGACGCTGACGTCACTGCGGCAGGGTTCGATGATTCATGTCAACGATCAGGACTTCAAGGGAGAGGTCGAACAGAGCTTTCACGAAGCCTACATGACCCATACCTCCA
>NZ_LWGH01000145.1:0-250 GCF_001635395.1 Sulfitobacter sp. HI0129
CACCGCGCTTTATGACGGGTCCGACAAGGTCAGCACCGAAACGGAAGTGACCTATGAAGACGGGCGCAAGGGCAGCATCAAGGCGACGCTAGAGGTGCGCGACGCCAAGGTCTGGCCAACGGCGCAGAAGATGGCCGCGGAATGACTATAGCCAGACGACCGCGCATATTCTCTTTGAATAAACACCAATCCCGGATGACCTATCCGTTAAATTTCAGGGGGTTGCGATTTGCTTGACCAGACCGAGAGC
>NZ_LWGH01000146.1:0-274 GCF_001635395.1 Sulfitobacter sp. HI0129
TCATCATAATCACCGGTGCTGCGGCGCAGTACGTCAAAACGGCCATTCGAGCCTTGTGCTCCATTAAAGCCGGCTTAAATCGAAACCTCTGCCGTCTCGTTTATTAAAAAGGCTCACGACCTCCCTTGTGTTTCGTGCATTCGCGAACACAATATCGAGTGAATGCAAGCAGTGAGAAGGGCGCCGGTTGAGGCAAAGGCAGCACAAGGTCAAATCGATGGCGCCGCTGGATCAGCGTTTCGAGATGGAGCATGGCCTCCGAGGAGAACGTTTT
>NZ_LWGH01000147.1:0-6989 GCF_001635395.1 Sulfitobacter sp. HI0129
CGCGATGCGGTAGACGACGTCCCAGACCAGCCAGTCAAACGCCCATGCTCCGGGGTTCAGCCCCTCCGCCGCGACGATCAGGCCAAGGTAGACGAAAGGAAAGGCGAGGCCGTCGTTCAGCCCCGCTTCGGTGGTCAGGGTGAACCGCACCGGGTGTTCCTCTCCCTGATGCGGGGGGCCGACCTGCACATCGGCGGCCAGCACCGGGTCCGTCGGGGCCAGCACCGCACCAAGCAGAATGGCGCCCGCGACGGTCAGCCCCTCGATCCCGATACCCAGAAGCATGACCGCAAGAATCGTGAGCGGCATCGCGATGCCGAGCATTCGGATCGTCGGATACCACTGGCGCAGGGTGCCGAGACTGTCGATCCGCATCCCCGTCCCGAAAAGCGCCACGATCACGGCAAGCTCGCTCACCAGTTCCCAGGGCAGTGGCGTGGTCCGCGGGTCGGGCAGGCTGGGCACGTCAGGCACCAGCAGCGCCGCGCCCGCTCCGAACAGGATCATCAGCGGCGCGGAAACCGGATCGCGGTGCGAGAACAATCGCGGCAGCCAACGCGCGGCGATCACGATCAGGCCCACCACCGCGAGGGCAATGTGGTAGGGCTCGAAGGCGAAAAGGGGATCATCGGTCATTGTGTCATTCCGGTCCACGCGGGTTCCCGACAGTGAGACCCTTCATCAGGGGATCTGTAGTGCGGCGCGCGATTGTCCACGCCGCACCGGCGGGCAGCAGATGCGCGCCCGGTTGACCCCGTGCGCAGGACACGGAAAGTGAGACTCAGCAAAAAGGATCGCTCCATGGCCACCGATACATCCGCACCGCCCCTGCCCCCCAACCTGCACCAAGAGATCACGCGCGCCGTTGATGCAGGCTTCGAGGCGCAGACCCGTTTCCTCGCCGATTTCGTCGCCATTCCCAGCCTTCGGTTCGAAGAGGGCCCCGCGCAGGATTTCATGGCGGATGCGCTGCGCAAACGCGGCTACAAGGTGGACGACTGGAGCATCAACCTCTCCGATCTGCAGCATCTGCCGGGCTTCGGGCCGATCGATGGCGATTTTTCGCGGGCCCGTTCGGTGGTGGGCAGTCACCATCCCGAAACCACGAAGGGCCGTTCGCTGATCCTTCAGGGGCATCTGGATGTCGTTCCGACCGGCCCGGCGGAGATGTGGCGCGATCCGCCTTTCGATCCGGTCATCCGCGACGGGTGGATGTACGGGCGCGGTGCGGGCGACATGAAAGCCGGGACGGTCGCGGCGCTCTTTGCCCTGGATGCGCTGAAGGCCGCCGGATATGTTCCCGCCGCGACGGTGCATTTCCAGTCGGTGATCGAAGAGGAAAGCACCGGGCTTGGCGCGCTTTCGACCCTGCAACGGGGTTACCGGGCCGATCTGGCGGTGCTGCCTGAACCCTCCTTGCTCACGATCAACCGCGCGCAGGTGGGCGCGCTGTGGTTCCGCCTTCGGGTGCGGGGCAAGCCGGTGCATGTCTCAGTCGCAGGCGAAGGGTCGAACGCGATCATGGCGGGGTATGACATGATCACCGCCCTGCGGGAGCTGGAGGCCGATTGGAACGCCCGCGCCGCCCGTGATCCTGTCTATGCAGAGGTGCCGCATCCGCTCAATTTCAACGCCGGCAAAATCGCGGGCGGGGACTGGGCCAGCAGTGTGCCCGCATGGTGCGATATCGACTGCCGCATGGGGGTGCTGCCGGGGCAGGATCTGGCAGAGGCCCGGGCCGAGATCGAGGCCTGCGTCGCGCGTGCGGCGCGCGATCATCCCTTCCTGTCCAACAGCCCGCCGGAGGTGATCTGGAACGGGTTTCAGGCCGAAGGCTATGTCTTAGGTCCGGAAGCGGATCCAGCCCTCTCGGTCATGCGCGACGCCTTTGCAGAGGTTTTCGGCCCCGATGAACCCCTGCGGGAGCACAAGATGACCGCCCTGACCGATACACGGTTCTATGGTCTCTACTACGACATCCCGGCCTTCTGCATCGGCCCGCGGGCCGAGAACATCCACGGCTTTGACGAAAGGGTGGAGCTTTCGTCATGCCGGGAACTGACCGTGCTGCTGGCACTGTTCATTGCGCGCTGGTGCGGGCTGAACCCGGCGGAAAGCTGAGGCGCCTCCGCCGGGCTCCACTACCCCGGGGCTGTCGTTCAGAAGCAGGCTTCCAGCAGGGCTCGGGTGTTTTCCGCCGTCATCTCGACCGGGTTTCCGCCGACCGACGGATCCCGCAGCGCCGACGCGACGAGCGCATCCATATCGGGGTTCTTCACGCCAAGAGCGGTGAGGTTCGCCGGGATCGAAAGCCTGTCGTTCAACCCGCCCACGAAATCGTAAAACCCGTCAAAGCCCCCTTCGATACCAAGGTAGGCCGCCGCCCGGGCCAGCCGGTCTTCGACTGCGGCGCGGTTGAACCGCAGGACCGGCTGCATCACCACCGCGTTGGTCGTGCCGTGATGAGTGTGATGAACCGCACCAATCGGGTGGCTCAATGCATGGATCGCGCCGAGGCCCTTCTGGAACGCGGTTGCCCCCATGGCGGCGGCGGACATCATGTGCCCCCGCGCTTCCAGATCGTCACCATCGTCATAGGCGACAGGCAGATATTCCTTCACCAGCCGCATGCCTTCCAGCGCGATGCCCTGGCTCATCGGGTGGTAATGCGGCGAACAATAGGCTTCCAGACAATGGGCGAAGGCATCCATACCGGTGCCCGCGGTGATCGCGCGGGGCATGCCCACCGTCAGCGCCGGGTCGCAGATCACGATGCCGGGCAGCATCCTGGGGTGGAAGATGATCTTTTTTTCATGGGTGTCGGAATTGGTGATGACACTGGCGCGCCCCACCTCTGACCCGGTGCCCGCCGTGGTGGGCACCGCCACGACCGGCGCGATGGCATCCGCATCCGCCCGGGTCCACCAATCGCCCACGTCTTCGAAATCCCACAGGGGTCGCGCCTGCCCCGCCATGAAGGCCACCGCTTTCCCCAGATCGAGCCCCGAGCCGCCGCCGAAGGCGATTACCCCGTCGTGCCCGCCCTCGCGGTAGGCTTTCACCCCCGCTTCGACATTGGCGTCGGTCGGGTTCGGGTCGACGTCGGAGAATACGGCGCGGCCCAGCCCCGCCGCTTCCAGAAGGTCAAGCGTGTCGCGGGTGATCGGCAGCCCCGCCAGCCCCTTGTCGGTCACGAGAAGGGGCCGCTGTATCCCGGCGGCGACGCAGGCCTCCCCCAGTTCGGAAATGCGCCCCGCGCCAAAGCGGACGGCAGTGGGATAGGACCAGTTGGCAACAGGCGTCATGGGTCAGGCTTTCTTGAAATGGTAGGATTTCGGACGGGTGAGCGCGAGGTAGCCCAGTTCGGACAGGCCTGCGCCGCGCCCTGTATTCTTGCACCCGGTCCAGCACAAGGCGGGATCGAGGTAATCGGCGCGGTTCATGAAGACGGTGCCGGTCTCCAGCCGCCGGGCAATGGCTTCTGCCGCTTCGGCATCCGCGGTGAAGATCGCCGCCGTCAGCCCGAATTCGCTGTCGTTCATCAGGCGGATCGCTTCTTCGTCGTCCTTTACGGGCATGATGCCGACCACGGGGCCGAAGCTTTCGTCGCGCATGACGCGCATGTCATGGGTCACATCCGTCAGCACCTGCGGCGTCAGATAGGCGCCCCCGTCGTCGGCGGCCATCTTTTCGATATGCGTGGTGGCACCCGCCGCGATGGCCTCTTCGATCTGCGCGCGGACCTCACTGGCGAAACGAACGTTCGCCATCGGGCCCATGGTGGTGTCCTTGTCCAGCGGATTGCCCAGCTTCTGCTGGCGCACCCACGCCACCGCCTTTTCCACGAAGGCGTCATAGAGGCTTTCGTGCACATAAATCCGTTCGATCCCGCAGCAGCACTGGCCTGCGTTGAACATCGCGCCATCCATCAGCGTATCGACCGCCGCCTCAAGGTTCGCATCCGCCCGGACATAGCCCGGGTCCTTGCCGCCCAGCTCCGTGGCGACCCCGGTAAAGGTGCCCGCCGCCGCCCGTTCCATCGCCTGCCCGCCGCCGACGGAGCCGGTGAAATTGACGAAATCGAAGGCGCGGTTTGCAATCAGTTCCGCCGTGGTGGCGTGGTCCAGCACCACGTTCTGGAAGACGTCTTTCGGCACGCCCGCCGCGTGGTAGGCCTCCGCCAGATGTTCGCCCACAAGGATGGTTTGTGCCGCGTGTTTCAGGATGACCGCGTTCCCGGCGATCAGCGCGGGCGCGATGGTGTTGTTGGCGGTCATGTAGGGATAGTTCCACGGCGCCACCACGAAGACGACGCCGTGTGGTTCCCGCGCGATCTTGCGGGTAAAGGCGGCGCTGTCCTCTACCACTTCGGGCGCAAGCGCCTCTGCCGCGATCTTCGCCATATGGATGGTGCGTTCTTTCAACCCGCCGAATTCGCCGCCATAGCGGATGGGTCGCCCCATCTGGTGCGCCAGTTCGGTGGTCATCCGGTCTTGGGTCTTCTCGATTTCAGCCAGTGCCCCGAGAACGAGGTCAACTCGCTCCTGAAGCGGTCGCGCGGCCCAGTCCTTTTGCGCCGCCCGGGCGCGGGCGGCGGCATCAGCGGCCTCTGCCCCGCTCAGGGGTTCACGGGTTGCATAGGTGCTCCCGTCGATGGGGGAGATGCAGGTGATGGTCATCTTGGTCCTCTCAAAAATCAGCGCAGGGCGCATGGCGGCGCCGGTCAGGCCCGCTCGAACCCGCGGGCGATTTCCCAGTCGGTCACCACCCGGTCGAACTCTTCCAGTTCGACTTCGGCGGCGCGCGCGTAATGGTCGATCACGTCATCGCCCATCGCCGCGCGCAGGAAGGCCGAGGTCTTCAGCTTGTCATGCGCCGCGCGCAGCGTCTGGGGAATATCGTCCGCCTTGGCATCCTCGTAGACATCGCCGCGTGTGGGCGGGGCCAGTTGCATCTTGTCCTCGATCCCCTTGATCCCCGCCGCCAGCATCGCGGCCTGCGCCAGATAGGGGTTCAGGTCCGACCCGCCGATGCGGCATTCCACGCGCACGCCCTTTGTTCCCGCCCCGCAGAGGCGGAAGCCCGCGGTGCGGTTATCCACGGACCACACGGTTTTCGTAGGCGCAAAGGTTCCCTTGGCGAACCGCTTGTAGCTGTTGATATAGGGGGCAAGGAAATAGGTATATTCCGGCGCATGGGCGATCAGCCCGGCCATGTAGTGTTTCATCAGCTCGGACATGCCGAGTTCATTGCCCTCGTCCATGAACGCCGGTTTGCCATCCTTCCACAGCGACTGGTGCACATGGCTGGAGCTTCCGACCCGGTCCTTGTGCCACTTGGGCAGGAAACTGGCGGCATGGCCCTGCTGCCACGCGATTTCCTTCACCGCATGTTTGGCGATCGTGTGGTAATCCGCGCAGTCCAGCGCCGGGGAATAGCGGATGTTCAGCTCCTCCTGCCCGGCCTCGGCCTCGCCCTTGGAATTCTCGATGGGCAGACCCGCGGCATATAGGTGATTGCGGATGGGCCGCATCACATGCTCTTCCTTGGTGGTCTGGAAGATGTGGTAATCCTCGTTGTAGCCGCTGATCGGGCGCAGCTCGCGAAAGCCCCCCGCCCGGATCGTCTCAAGACTGTCGGCAAAGAGGAAGAATTCCAGTTCAGTCGCCATCATCGCGTCAAAGCCAAGCTCGGCCAGCCGCGCGATCTGCTTTTTCAGCATGGCACGGGGCGAATGGGGGATCGGTTCGTGGTGGTGATGGTCCACCATGTCGCAGAGAACCATCGCCGTGCCGTCCAGCCACGGGACGGGACGGATGGTGTCAAGGTCCGGCTTCATCACATAGTCGCCGTACCCCGCTTCCCAGGAGGTGGAGGCATAGCCACCCGGCGTCGCCATCTCCAGATCCGTGGCGAGCAGATAGTTGCAGCAATGCGTTTCCTCGAAAGAGGTTTCGACGAAGTTCGCCGCGTGGAACCGCTTGCCCATAAGGCGGCCCTGCATGTCCACCATGCAGACGAGCACCGTATCGATGCTGCCGTCCGCGACGCGCTTCTTGAGATCCGCGAAAGAAAGGGTGCCGGGCATTTCGGTCTCCGTTGGTCAGGGTCAAAGGACGGCCCGGCAGGGCCGTCCCTTCTTTTCAGATGCAGGTTCAACTTCGGATCAGCCGTTGGTGTAGGGCGGTCCGGCCTGGTTGATGACTTCGTTGTAGTCGCGGAAGATCTGGACGATCTTGGCGTGGATCTCGCCTTCCTCGGCGATCTCGCTCCAGAATTCCTTGGCCGCGTTCTCCACCTCTGCCCATTCGGCCGCCGGAACGGTGCGCAGCGCCAGCTTGTCGCCCTTGGCCCGCAGCCGTGCCTCGCCGCCCCAGTACCACTGGTTGCGATAGGTATGGCCCGCGTCGATGCCCGCCATCACCAGTTGCTTCAGGTGCTCGGGCAAGTCCGACCACTGCTGCTGGTTGACGAAGAAGGACCCGATCCATGCGCCCGAGATGTTGTTGGTCAGGAAGTAGTCCGTCACATCGGCCCAGCCGACGGTGTAATCCTCGGTGATGCCGGACCACGCCATGCCATCGAGCTCGCCCGTCTGCACGGCAACCTCGGCGTCTTCATAGGGGATGTTCACCGGCACAACGCCAAAGCGCGACAGGAAGCGGCCCGCCGTCGGGAAGGTATAGAGCTTCAGCCCGTCGAGATCGGCAACGGAGGTGATTTCCTTTGTCGTGTTGAAGTTGCACGGGTCTTGACCCGCCGCCGACAGCCACTGCACGCCGACCTTGGCGTATTCGTCCCGCCAGATATCGGCCAACCCGTACTGGTTGAACAGCACCGGCACGTCGAGGATGTGTTTCGTCGCGAAGGGGAAATAGCCGCCGAACTGCTGCAGCGGCGTGGGCGAGGCCATGGAATCGTCGTCCGAATGCACCGCGTCGATCGTGCCGCGCTGCATCGCCTGAAACAATTCGCCGGTGGGCACGATC
>NZ_LWGH01000148.1:0-220 GCF_001635395.1 Sulfitobacter sp. HI0129
GTCAGGATGAAATCCCCGACGAGATCGACACGCGGCTTGGCGTGTCGGAAACAGAGGTGGAAGAGATCGAGACCCGGCCGTTGTTCTTCGACGCAAAGGAAATCGGACGGGAAGGGGCGTTCGTCACGTTCGACCGCTACGGCGCGCTGGTAGCCTATCGCGGCTACGACCACCTGACCTCGGACGAGTCCATTGAAGACGGCAACACCGCCTATGAGTA
>NZ_LWGH01000149.1:0-272 GCF_001635395.1 Sulfitobacter sp. HI0129
ATACGGACGAATTCACCCGTTCCGGCGACGATCCCGAAGGGATCTTCCCCGCCATCCTCGGCCATGAAGGGGCGGGTGTCGTACTGGAAGTGGGCGAAGGCGTGACCACGCTGGAGCCGGGCGATCACGTGATCCCGCTCTACACTCCCGAATGCCGCGAATGCGAATATTGCCTGTCGGGCAAGACGAACCTTTGCCAGAAGATCCGCATCACCCAAGGCAAGGGCCTGCTGCCCGATGGCACGACGCGGTTTTCCATGCTCGATGGCACA
>NZ_LWGH01000150.1:0-369 GCF_001635395.1 Sulfitobacter sp. HI0129
GAGCAGGCGCATGACGGTCGGTTCCCGCGCCAGTTCCTCGGCGGAGAGCCTCCCGCAGTTCTCCACGTCATACAAAGCCGCGAAAACGCAGGTTCCGTCTGCCATTCCGACAAAACTCGCAACATGGGGTCGGCCGGAAAGGGTACGGCCACCGGGCGCGCTGTGAATGTGCTGGTATCCGTCGAAAGCGAGGGGGTTGCGCATGAAGATATCCCCGAGTTTCGCGCGCAATTCCCGCTCCCGCGGGGTATGAAGCATGATGGTACAGCGTCTCGGTTCAAATCCGGCTTCTAGCAGTAGCTGGTTGAACCGGATCGGCATCGCCTCAGCCCTTCGGCGCGAGCAGTTTCAACGCTGCGCGGATCAGGG
>NZ_LWGH01000151.1:0-269 GCF_001635395.1 Sulfitobacter sp. HI0129
CCCCATCGACATCTATGCCTGATCGTCAGGTGAAGCGACGGCGCAGCGCAACGTTGATGGCTTCGATAGCGATGACCATGACGACGACGGCAATCGTGACGCTGGCCGCCTTATCATACTGGAAAGAGCGCACGTAGGTCTGGATGTAAAAGCCGATCCCGCCCGCGCCGACAATGCCGAGGATCAGCGACTCGCGCAGGTTCAACTCGAACCGGAAAATCGTGTCGCGGGCGACGACCGGCGCCATCTGCGGCCAGATCGCGTATCTG
>NZ_LWGH01000152.1:0-212 GCF_001635395.1 Sulfitobacter sp. HI0129
GTTCTGACCGCGCTCATTAGCTTCCTACCCCGCAAAGAACGTGAGATTCAGGACAGCCAGCGACTTACGCTCACTGTCGTGTTCCCATCGAACGCTTCTCTATCAGAGCGCGCCAATGGACTCGATGAGAGAACAATTCGACGCAGCCTGGGACGCCTCTCAGCTGCTGAACTGATCGAGCGCAAGAATTCAGCAAATGGCAAACGCTTTCC
>NZ_LWGH01000153.1:0-209 GCF_001635395.1 Sulfitobacter sp. HI0129
CCTTCGGGGTTCACGTAGATCAGGCCCATCTGAACGGCGGCCAGCGGGTTTTCCAGCTCACGGTCGCCGCTATAGCGGCTGGAGGTCAGCCAGGTGTCTTCGGACCCCCAGTAGATGTCGTCCTCCGGCTCGAAGATGTCCTCGCGCCCGCCGGCAAAGCCGAAGGTCTCGAACCCCATGGATTCCAGCGCGCAGTTACCGGTAAAGAT
>NZ_LWGH01000154.1:0-3715 GCF_001635395.1 Sulfitobacter sp. HI0129
GCTGTCGGCGTAGTAATTGGCCTGCCGAATGCGCAGCGGATCATAGTCGAGCGTGTGAGCGATGTGATCCATGATCCGTTCGATTCCGACGATCCCCTGTGGCCCGCCAAAGCCCCGGAAGGCCGTCGCACTTGCCATGTTCGTGCGAAGACGGTGCGAGATTATGCGCACATCCGTCAGGTGATAGGCATTGTCCGCGTGCAGCATCGCGCGGTCGGCCACCGGAAGGGACAGATCCATCGACCAGCCGCAGCGGGTGTAATGCGTCACGTCCAGCGCGGTAATGTGGCCTTCGCCGTCGAAACCCACATCGTAATCGATGCGAAAATCATGGCGCTTGCCGGTGACGATCATGTCGTCATCGCGGTCATAGCGCATCTTGCAGGGGCGGCCCGTGATCATGGCCGCGACGGCGCAGGCCACGGCGAGCGCATTGCCTTGGCTTTCCTTGCCGCCGAAACCTCCGCCCATCCGGCGGGTTTCCACCCGGACAGCATGCATGGGGCGCCCGATAGCCTCGGCGACCTTGTGCTGGATTTCCGTGGGATGCTGGGTCGATGAATGCACCACCATATCCCCGTTGTCCTGGGGCAGGGCGAGGGCCGCCTGTCCTTCGAGGTAGAAATGCTCTTGCCCGCCGATATGCACCTGGCCCTTCAGCCGGTGGGGCGCGGCGGTCAGCGCGGTCGGGGCGTCGCCCTTGCTATAAACTCGGGGGCCGTCTTCGAAGCGGCTATCGGCTTCAAGCGCCTCTTCGATGGTGAGGATGGGGGCCCGCGGTTCGATCTTTGCTATGCCCAGCCGTGCCGCCCGCCGCGCCGCGAGATGCGATGTCGCGACAACGAGGAACATCGGCTGGCCCGCGTAATGCACGTCGGATGTAGCGAGCAGAGGTTCATCATGGTTCGAGGGCGAGGTATCGCAGTCATTCGGCAGGTCGGCCGCCGTCAGCACGGCCACGACCCCGGGTGCCGTTCGCACCGCATCAAGGTCGAGCCGGTCGAGCCGCCCGGCTGCCGTGGTCGACAGGCCAAAGGCAAGATGCAGGGCGGTGCGGGGCAGGGGAATATCATCCACGTACCGGGCGGTGCCCGATACGTGCAGCCGCGCCGCGTCATGGGGGAGGGGGCGCGCGACGCTCATGCCATCACTCCCCGCACGTCCGTCTGTGCGCCGTTCATGTCATGGAAATACCGTAGCAAAAGATTTTGTGCCGTTTCGAGCCGATAGCCGGAGGAGGCGCGCATGTCAGACAGCGGCGTGAAATCCTCGGCCATCACGGTCATCGCTTCACGTATTGCAGATTCTTCGAAACGTTTTCCCAACAGCGCCGCTTCCGCCCCGCTTGCGCGTTTCGGTATGCCCGCCATGCCCCCGTAGGCCAGCCGCGCCCCGGTGATCCTGTCGTTTTCACAGGTGATGGAAATGCATCCGCAGACCGCCGAGATGTCCTGATCGAACCGTTTGGAAATCTTGTAGCAGCGCAGGGTATCGGGCTGGGCCGGGATCGTGACCGCTTCGACGAATTCGCCCTCTGCCCGGTCCTGCTTGCCGTATTCGATGAAGAACTCTTCGAGCGGAAGGCTGCGCCGATCCGCCCCCCGGCGCAGGTGCAATCGGGTGCCTAGCGCGATCAGCGCAGGCGGGCTGTCCCCGATGGGGGAGCCATTGGCGATGTTGCCGCCGACCGTGGCGGCGTTGCGCACCTGAACCGACCCGTAGCGCCGCAGCATGGCCCCCAGACTGGGGAAATGCGGGGCAAGCGCCTGTTCGAAGGTCGTCAGCGTCGTCATGGCACCGATGCGCCATCCCTCCTCGGTCATTTCCACACCGGCGAGGCCCTCGCAGCGGTTAAGGAAGGCGACCGGGCCCAGATCGCGGAACCCTTTCGTGACCCACAGGCCCACGTCCGTTGCCCCGGCGATGAGCGTGGCCTCGGGATGGGCGAGATACCATTCAGCCAGCGTAGCCACATCCCTCGGTTGGAATGCGGTCGTATCAGATTCCGTGCCGATTTCCGGCGCCCGCGCGGCGGCATGCGGTGCCTTGAAGTCCGACAAACTGGCCAGATGTGGCGGGACCGGATCCCCAGCGGCGGCCTCGGCGGCGCGGACGATCGGAGCGTATCCGGTGCAGCGGCAAAGGTTGCCCGCCAGTTGCGTGTCGTGATCGCGCGCGCCGTTCAGATGCGCGGTCGCCATCGTCACGGCGAAGCCCGGCGTGCAGAAACCGCATTGGCTGCCATGGTATTCCACCAGCCGTTCCTGCACCGGGTGCAGCGTGCCGTCCGCTGCGCTCAGTCCTTCGACCGTAATCACGTGCCGTCCATCGATCTGGGGCAGGAACAGGATGCAGCCGTTCAGCGCGCGCGCGCCCTGTTCATCCGCGATCATGACGGAACAGGCCCCGCAATCGCCTTCGTTGCAGCCTTCCTTGGTTCCCGTAAGGCCGCGTTCCTCGCGAAGCCAGTCCAGCAATGTCGTCGTTGGGGAAATGCCGGATAGCGACACGACTTCTCCATTGAGAAGAAAAGTGATGTCCATCTGAAATAAGACCTGTCGCGGTACCGGGGCCCGTGGAGCGCTGTGTTCGATGCGACGTAGAAGACAGCGCGGGCAAGTGGACCCAAGGCTAAGCGCGGGATGCCCGACTTGGCAAGAGAAAAGGCAAAGGCCGGTTCCGCGCCTCTGGTCGGGGCGGGCGGTGTCCCGTAAGGTTCGGTCATGGCAAACGATCCCCGATTCATTCACCTGCGCACCCACTCGGAATATTCCCTGCTGGAAGGCGCGCTGCGGCTGAAGAAACTGCCGGGCATGTGTCGCGATGCGGGCATGCCTGCCGTGGCGCTGACCGATACCAACAACATGTTCGCGGCGTTGGAATTCTCCGTCGCGATGGCCGATGCGGGTATCCAGCCCATACTCGGCTGCCAGATTGACGTGGCCTATGCGCCGGTCCGTCCCGGGGAAACCCCGCGTGCACCTGCCCCCCTCGTTCTGCTGGCGCAGTCCGAGGCGGGATACGAAAACCTGATGAAGCTGAACTCGGCCCTCTATATCGACAAGGGTGGCGCGCGCCCCGAAGTCACGCTGGAGCAGATCGAGGCGCATTCAGGCGGGCTCATCTGTCTGACCGGTGGCCCGGACGGGCCGGTGGGTCAATTCTTGCAGAAAGGGCAGGCCCCGGCGGCGGAGGCGCTGATGAAGCGCCTTGCGGCTGCGTTCGAGAACCGGCTTTACGTCGAATTGCAGCGCCATCCGGGCGAGGACGGGCAGCCCGAAGCGGAGCGAACCACGGAACGCGGGTTTGTGGAGATGGCCTATGCCATGGGGCTGCCGCTCGTGGCGACCAATGATGTCTACTTCCCGAAACCGGAAATGTATGAGGCGCATGACGCGCTGATCTGCATTGCCGAAGGCGCCTATGTCGACCAGCAGCAGCCCCGCCGGCGGCTCACGGCGCAGCATTATTTCAAGTCCCCCGCCGAAATGGTCACGCTCTTCGCCGACCTGCCGGAGGCGATCGATAACACTGTCGAGATCGCGCGCCGCTGCGCTTTCATGGCCTACCGCCGCGCGCCGATCCTGCCCAAGTTCGCCGATGACGAGATCGAAGAACTGAAACGGCAGGCCCATGCAGGCCTCAAGGAACGGCTTGCCGTCATTCCCCACGCGGTTTCAGTGGAGGAATACGAAAAGCGGCTCGACTTCGAACT
>NZ_LWGH01000155.1:0-261 GCF_001635395.1 Sulfitobacter sp. HI0129
CAGATGCTGACGGCGCAGGCACGGCTCCAGCCCGACCGCATCGGGGCGCGCGATCTTGAACGCCAGATGAGCTTCGCGGAATGGAACAGGCGCGCGTGCCAGCTCGCGAACGGATTGCTGGGCCTCGGGCTCGCCCCGGGCGACCGGGTGGCGGTGTTGGCCTACAACCGCGTAGAATGGGCGGAGATCTATGCCGCCGTCGCCAAGGCGGGGCTGGTCGCCGTGCCGGTGAATTTCCGCCTGACGGGACCCGAGGCACGT
>NZ_LWGH01000156.1:0-213 GCF_001635395.1 Sulfitobacter sp. HI0129
CGAGTGCAAGCGTCCCCGCAATCCTGAGTTGGCGGTGTTGGTGGAGCAGGTTGTACCGGATCGGGACGCGGTATTCGCGAACCGTAACGAGTTCATGCTGCATCACAACGACCCCGAGCTTGCAACGAGTTTTCGCAACGCCTTTGCGGAACGAATGTAATGGGAGAAGAGAACCGGAAGACATGGACCCCGTGCCTTGACCTGCGCTTGGAC
>NZ_LWGH01000157.1:0-285 GCF_001635395.1 Sulfitobacter sp. HI0129
TATCAGTCCACCGCAAAGGACGAGCATGACGACCGCGTACCGCGCTGATCGAACCGACTGACAACTCGCGCTCGCCCCTCGGGGCGGGCGCCAAATAAGGGCTAATCTGGATGTGTTTCAGCCCGGCTGGCGTAAGTCGGCGTGGGTTCAATTTTTCAGCTATGTGAATCACGCAGGGGTGATATGCCTTGTACCCTCTGCCTTACCGACTAGATCGAGTGTTCCAGCAAGGAGCCGATCGGTCATGAGCAATTACAAACTTATCGCACTCTGGCTGGTGGCTGC
>NZ_LWGH01000158.1:0-351 GCF_001635395.1 Sulfitobacter sp. HI0129
ATCGAGATCGAAGCCTATTCCAAACGTTCCAACGTGGCGATGGACGCCGACAAGAGCGGCAGCATCAGCCGCGACGAATACGTCAACTGCGCCAAGGTGGGCATGGATGTGCACCCCATGCGCGAAAAGGGCAACCTCGTGGACAGCGGCATGCTGGACGCGGATGAGGACGGCATGATCAGCAGCGACGAATACCTCGGCTATGCCTTCGACCGGGCCCGGCTGGCCGCGGAAGGTGACTCCGAAGCCGCGGAAGATGCGCAGCGCCTCGTCTACCGCCTGCCCGACGAGGAAAAGCTGGAGTTCGACACGGTTCCGCTCGAAGAGGTCGTGAGCCGGTCCAAGCGGATG
>NZ_LWGH01000159.1:0-270 GCF_001635395.1 Sulfitobacter sp. HI0129
GAGACGCGCTTTCATACCATCGTGAATTCCGTCGATCAGATGATCTGGTCGACCCGCCCTGACGGCTTTCACGATTTTTACAACGATCGGTGGTACGAATATACCGGCGTGCCCAAGAATTCGACGGACGGGGATGCCTGGAACGGGATGTTCCATGAGGAGGATCAGGAAAGATCCCGGCGTATCTGGCAGCATTCACTGGATACGGGCGAACCCTACGAGATTGAGTACCGCCTTCGCCACCGCTCCGGCGCCTATCGCTGGGTGCTG
>NZ_LWGH01000160.1:0-252 GCF_001635395.1 Sulfitobacter sp. HI0129
GGCCCCTGCGTGTTTCGGCAGGCCAGCGCGCCGCCCTCAATCGAAGGTGCAGCCCTTTGTCCCGATGGGGCAGTTCGCCTTGGGCGCGGGCGCGCGGTAGTGCCGCTTTTTCACCTGCTTACGCACCGGCGCCGGATGGGCCATGACCTGCTGATAGGTCACCGACTGGTTCGGCACGCCGCAGCAGATGACCCCCGCGATGGTGACAGGCTGCAGGCCCGCGGGGCAGTAGTTCACGCTGGTCGGATAGGC
>NZ_LWGH01000161.1:0-397 GCF_001635395.1 Sulfitobacter sp. HI0129
TAGATATTTCGTTCCGATGGTGATGGGTGTACTGCCCGTTTCGGAAAGCGTGTTGAAGGCAGCGAGCAGGTGGTGGAAGGTTTCGGGCGCGGTGAGGCCGTTCTGCTCGAAAATGTGACTGCGGTAGTAGATGCCCCACTGGTAATAGGTATAGGGCACGCCCCAGATCTTGCCGTCGATGGTCATCGACCCCTTGGCGGAGGCGAGCGTCTCTCCCAGCCCGTTCTGCTCCCACACGTCGTCGACCGGCTCGAAAAGGCCCGCCTCAACATAAGGCAGCATCCGGTTGCCCGCGTACCAGTTGGCAAGGTCCGGCGCATCGGCCGTCAGGAAGTTGCGGATCGATGTCTTGTACCCTTCGTGATCGAAAAGGTTCCACTTCACCGTGATGTCCGGG
>NZ_LWGH01000162.1:0-270 GCF_001635395.1 Sulfitobacter sp. HI0129
CGGCGTGCCGATCATCGCCTTTCCGCGCGGCGCGGGCGAGCGGTATGAGGGGGCCCATGCCGCCATCGGCGCCGACTGCATCGCCGTGGATGACGGCGTGACGGCGGAATGGGTGGCGGATCACGTCCAGACGCGGGGGTGCGTACAGGGCAACCTCAAATCCTCCCACATGGTAACGGGGGGCGACGCGCTCGTCCGGGAAACCCGACGCATCGTCGAGGCGCTGTCAAAGGGGCCGCATATCTTCAATCTGGGTCACGGGATCACCCC
>NZ_LWGH01000163.1:0-6296 GCF_001635395.1 Sulfitobacter sp. HI0129
GGAACCCGGCGAGGACCTGCGCGAGGCCGCCCTGCGCGAATTGGTGGAGGAGACGGGGGTGCCCCCGGAGCTTGTCGAGGTCGTGGCGCAGACCCGGGACATGCTCACCTACGACCTGCCGCATGATCTTGTTCCGCGCATCTGGAAGGGCCGGTTTCGGGGGCAGAAACAGGCGTGGTTCCTGTTGCGGTATCTGGGCGACGACACGCAGGTGAACATCGAGACGGAGGAGCCGGAATTCTCCGCCTGGCGCTGGCTGAAACCGGAGGACATGCTGGAGGGCATTGTGCCGTTCAAGCGCGACGTCTATGCGGCTGTACTCGACGATTTCCGCGAGTATCTGTGATGCGGATGCTTCGCCTGTCGATCTGTGGTGCCTTGGCGGCCCTGCCTGTGTCGGCCTCTGCCCTGAGCTGTCTGCCCCATTCCCTCGAAGGAGCGTATCAGCGGGTGGCTGCGGAAGAGGCCGAATATGTCGTGGTGCATGGTCGGCTTACCTTCGATGCCGACCTGCTGCCGGAAGTGGATATGTCCCGTCAGGCCGATACGCCACCCCGCACGGTGGTTCCGGCACGGCTGGAAGGGAAATCCATGACGCGGCGGGGCTTCGACATTCCGTTCGAGCAGGCCGTCGAACTGGATGTGCTCTGTTACGGTCCATGGTGCGGGTCTGCCGCCACGGGGCAGGATGTGCTCGCCTTTGTGCGCCGCGATGCGGAGACCTATGTGCTGGAGACGAACCCCTGCGGCGGCGATCTTTTCGGTACGCCCTCGGCGGAAATGCTGGAAAAGGTACAGGCCTGCTACGCGGGGGAGCCCTGTCAGCCTGAACGCCCCTGATCGTCGATCAGGGGGACATGCGCGCCCGCGTCGCGGGGCAATACCCCCGTCAGGCGCGGATCGTCCGCGATTTCGACTTCGCGTGCATAGGGCACGAACCCGCTGCGGATATAGAAGGGCAACGCCTGTGCGCTATCGAGCGTGCAGGTATGAAGGTGAAACCTTTCGATAGGCTGTGCGAATGCCAGTTCGATCGCCCGCGTCATCAGAAAACGCCCCGCGCCACTGCCTATGAGGGCAGACGTCAGCCCGAAATATGCCAGTTCACAGGCACCGGGCACGCGAAAGTCGAGCTCCAGCAAAGCGTGGTCGATGCCGTCTTTCCTCAGCGTATACACATGCACACCCGGATCGGACAGAATGGCGGCGAGTTTATCGTCAGCCATATTGGCGCGCCCGAACCAGAGCCATTCCAGCGATCCTACCCGGCGGAAAACGTCCCGGTACCAGCTGCAATCCGGCTCGACCTTTCGGAAGGTTACACCGTCAGGGAGGGCCAGATCTTTTGCCTGAGGCGGTGCGCGCATCTCCAGATGGGTCACCACCATTGCCAGTTTGCCCGCCGGAACGGGATGAAACCCGTCCGTCAGCATGTCAGGCAAGGCCTTCGGCACGGAACACCGCCAGCATGTCCTTTTCGGGGCGCGGGCCGAGGTGGCTGATGACCTCGGCGGCGCAGGCATTGCCCATGCGCCCACAGGTTTCGAGGTCACGGCCCTGCGCCAACCCGTAGAGGAACCCGGCAGCGAACTGGTCGCCCGCGCCGGTCGCGTCCACCGGTACGATCCGGGTCACCGGAATATCGACGCGGTTGCCTCCGCGAATGATCGTCACCCCGTCGCCCGATCTTGTGCAGACGACGAGCGGACAGATTGCCGTGATCTTGTCGAGCGCGTCTTCGAGGTCTTCTGTCTCGTAGAGCGATTTGATCTCGGCCGCGTTGCCGATGACGTAATCGAGGTCATGCTCGATCAGCGACAGGAAGTCGGCGCGATGCCGTTCGACGCAGAATGGATCGGAAATCGCGATGCCCGCCATGCCGCCCCCGGCCTTCGTGGCGCGCGCAGCCTCCCGGAAGGCCGTCTTGCCCGCTTCATGATCGAATAGATAGCCTTCGAGGAACATCAGTCGCGCCCGACCGCTGACCTCTTCCGGCACGTCATCCGACGTAAGGCCGGTCGAAATACCGAGATAGGTGTTCATCGAACGCTCGCCATCCGGCGAGACGAAGATCATGGAGCGCGACGTGGGGGTCTCGCCCTCGACGGGCGGGTTCACGAAGTCGATCCCGTTGTCGGACATCGCCCGCGCGTAGAAATCCCCCAACTCATCGTTACGGACGCGCCCGATAAAGGCCGTGGGCAGACCCAGCGCCCCGAAACCGGCCACCGTATTGGCAACGGACCCCCCCGGCGTCTGGATCCGGTCACGCATCGCGGCGTACAGCTGTTCTGCCCGGTCCTGTTCGATCAGTTGCATGATACCCTTCTCGATCCCCATATCCCCGAGGAAGCGGTCGTCGGCATGGGAAATCACGTCGACGACGGCATTGCCGATCCCGACCAGTTCGTAGGTTTTCATACGGTTTTGTCCTCGTAGGGGCAGATGTCGCGGATCAGGCAGGTCCGGCAAAGCGGCTTGCGCGCCTTGCAGGTGTAGCGCCCGTGCAGGATCAGCCAGTGGTGGGCATGATGCTGGTATTCGGCGGGCACGTTATCTTCGATGGCACGCTCCACGGCGTCGACCGTCTTTCCCGGTGCGACACGGGTGCGGTTGCCGACCCGGAAGATATGGGTGTCGACCGCCTGGGCGGGATGTTTCCACCACATGTTGAGCACGACATTGGCCGTCTTGCGGCCCACCCCCGGCAGCGATTGGAGCGCCGCCCGGCTGCTCGGTACCTCGCCATCGTAGTCCTCCACGAGGATTTGGCTCAGCTTCATGACGTTCTTGGCCTTTTGCCGATAAAGGCCGATGGACTTGATGTGCTCCGTCAAGCCCTCCAGCCCTAGGTCCAGCATCTTTTGCGGGGTATCGGCGACCTTGAACAGTTCCCGCGTGGCCTTGTTGACGCCCGCGTCGGTGGCCTGCGCGCTCAAGGCCACGGCCACCACGAGCGTATAGGCGTTGAGGTGCTCCAGCTCGCCCTCCGGCTCGGCTTCGGCGGCCTCGAACCTGCGAAAAATCTCGCGGATGCTATGATAATCGAGCGGTTTTGCCATCGCGGGACAGATATGGCCGTTTCCTCCAATGGCAACAAGGGCAAACTGGCGCGCGAAGGGGGCGGGCTTTGCGCAAGAAACGGGTCGCATGGCTGCCGCCGTGGGGTTATTTCTGGACCAGCGAAGGAGACCCCATGCTGCCCGAAGAAGAAACGCAATCCTATCACTATCAGGTCATGCGCCGCGCCATCGACCATATCGACAGGGCCGAAGACCCGTTGCAGCTCGATGCCTTGGCCGCCGAGATGGGTATGAGCCCGGCCCATTTTCAACGTCTGTTTTCGCGGTGGGTCGGGGTCTCTCCGAAGCGGTACCAGCAATATCTGATGCTGGGGCAGGCCAAGCGCATGTTGCGCGACAGTTTCACCACGCTGGAAGCGTCAGATGCGTTGAACCTGTCGGGCACCGGGCGCCTGCATGACCTGTTTCTGCGGTGGGAAGCCATGAGCCCCGGTGATTACGCCCGGAAGGGGGCGGGGCTGGATATCTACTGGGGCTGGTTCGACGGTCCGTTCGGAAAAATGCTCGTGATGGGAACCGACAAGGGCATCTGCGGGCTGGCGCTGGTATCGGAGACCGGCGAGGAAGCGGCCTTTGCCGATATGCGAAACCGTTGGCCGGAGGCTACTGTCACCGAGGCGCCGGAGCGGCTGACGGCTTGGGTAAACACCGTGATCGGGAACGGCGAGCCCGTGGAAGAGGCCGCGCCGTTGCATCTGATTGGGGCGCCGTTCCAGATCAAGGTGTGGGAGGCGCTCTTGGCCATTCCATCCGGTCAGGTCACGACCTATTCGGAAATCGCCCGCGCCATCGGTACGCCCAAGGCGGTGCGCGCGGTCGGAACCGCCGTGGGGCGGAACCCGGTCAGCTGGCTCATCCCGTGTCACCGGGCCCTGCGGAAGTCCGGCGAATTGGGGGGGTACCATTGGGGGCTTCCCGTCAAACGGGCGATGCTGGCCTTCGAGGCCGCCCGCGCAGAGGCCTGAGCGGGTACAATTGCGCGTTATTCTGCCGAAAAACACATTCGAGCAACTTTCACTGAAACCCGGATGCCCTATATTGCGTTCGCATAGAGACGCCTCGCCCGAACGGGGCCCGAAACACATGAAGGCAGTACGACAATGACAGTATCGAAAATTTCCCTTGCGGCCGCTCTGGCCGGTACAGTGGTTCTGGGCGCTTGTGCACCGGGCACCGGTATTGGTGCCGGTCCGAACGATCCGAACCAGCGCGCCAAGAACGGCGCATTGATCGGCGCGGGCGCCGGTGCGTTGATCGGTGCGCTATCCGAAAGTGACGGCGATCGTGCGGAAGGTGCCCTGAAGGGTGCCCTGATCGGTGGTGCCGTGGGCGCCGGTGTGGGCTATTCGCTCGACAAGCAGGAAGCGGACCTGCGCCGCGTGATGGACAGCCGGGTCGTCATCACCAACACGGGCGACCGCCTGATCGTGACCCTGCCGCAGGACATCCTGTTCGCCACAAACAGCACCGCCGTCCAGCCGACGCTGCAGGGTGACCTTGCGGCTCTGGCGCAGAACGTTCAGGTCTACCAGAACTCGACCCTACAGATCGTCGGTCACACCGACAGCGACGGTGACGCGGCCTATAACCAGCAGCTTTCCGAAGGCCGTGCGCAGGCAGTCGCCAATGTGCTGGTCGGTAACGGCGTGCCCCCGAGCCGGATCCAGACCTTCGGTCGCGGCGAAAGCCAGCCCATTGCCAGCAACCTCACCCCGCAGGGCAAGGCACAGAACCGCCGGGTGGAGATCGTTATCCTTCCCAACGCGCGCTGATGCCGCTTTGACATGACTTTGGCAAAGCCCCGGTTCGCCGGGGCTTTCGCATTTCTGAACCTCACGAAAGGGCCGCACTTTGACCGATCCAGAAATCCTGACCATCTGCGGCTCGCTCCGCGCCGGATCCTCCAACCGCATGCTGTTGGCGGAGGCCGTGCGCCTTTTCGGTCCCTGCCGTCACCGGGAACTCGACATCAGGCTGCCGCTTTATGATGGCGACGTGGAAGAGGCCGAAGGCGTGCCGCCAGAGGTACGGGAAGCGATAGATTGTATCGCGCGCGCGGATGCGGTGATCATCTCCACGCCGGAATACAACAAAGGCCCTTCGGGAGCGCTGAAAAACGCGCTGGACTGGATCAGCCGGACACCCGACAAACCTTGGACGAACAAGCCGGTTGCGGTGATGTCCGCCGCCATGGGGCGCGCCGGGGGTGAACGGGCGCAGCTTATCCTGCGCACCTTCATGGTGCCGTTCCGGACGCGGCTTTTGCAGGGGCCTGAAGTGCACCTCGCCCGGAGCCGGAACGCCTTTGACGAAGACGGGCGGCTCGTTACCGAACACTACGTCAACGATCTCACCGAACTGATGAAAGCCCTCAGGGCCGAAATAGAGCGCTGAGCGCCGAGGTCAGAGACTGTCTTCGACACGAAAGCCTGCGGGGATACGATCGCACCCCTCCAGTAGCAGGTCGGCCATGACTTCGGCGATGAGCGGCGCCATGCCGAAACCGATCTTGAACCCGCCATTGGCGATGTAATGCCCGGGCCTGCCCGGCCAGTGCCCAAGGATCGGCGCGCGGCTGCGGGCCCGGGGCCGCAGGCCCGCCCAGCGTTCGATCACGGGCGCCTGCCGCAGGGTGGGGACAAGGGTACGCGCGGTGTCGATGATCTGATCGAGCGCGGCATCGGTCGTATCCGGGCTGTCATAGATGCGCTCCGTCGTTGAGCCCACCGCAACGGTGCCGTCACCATGCGGTATCACGTGCAGGCCGCCCGCAAAAATTTGCGGGGCATTCCGGGCGTCATAGGCCAGCAGCGCGGCTTGCCCTTTGATCCCCGTGCCTACCATGCGCTGGCGTCCCTCCCCCAGCGCGGCGAGGCCAGCGGCCCCGGTGGCCCAGAGGGTCGGGCCTTGGTCGGACGCTTCTGTCTCTATAGTGACCCCCTTGCCGACAAGTGCTTCGACAAGCGCGCGACATCCCTGACGGGGATGGATGAGCGCGGACAGCGTGTCGTGGATCCAGTACCCGGTCGGGCTGTGGGGTCGGAATTTCGATGTGGGCGTATCCGTCACCGTCCAGCGCGCGTTGTCCTGCCAAAGCTCTTTCGCGGTATCTTCGCGCGCCCGTGCCAGTTCCAGCGCGGCGGCGTCTGCAATGGGCTGGAGCCGCCCGCTGCGGACATAGCCGGGATCATGCCCCGAGGCATCGGCGACGTC
>NZ_LWGH01000164.1:0-329 GCF_001635395.1 Sulfitobacter sp. HI0129
ACCGAGTTCCGCGATACCGTGGTGACGCTGCTGCTGGACAACTCCGGCTCCATGCGCGGGCGGCCGATTTCCATCGCGGCCATCTGCGCCTTTCGATGAATGATGGATCTTGGCGCGCATTATTCTCTACGCCTTGGGCAATGAGAGCTTCCTCGTCGGTCATCTCCATGACCGTGGCGCGCACTTTCTGACCAAGTTGGCGACAAGCGAGAAGCCGACGGCGTCCATAGACGATCTCAAGCGCACCGTCTTCGGTTCGGCGAACCAGTACTGGAACCTTTTGACCGTGCTCGCGGATCGACGAGACAAGCTCATCCAGACCATCGCTT
>NZ_LWGH01000165.1:0-220 GCF_001635395.1 Sulfitobacter sp. HI0129
TTCGCGGCGAATGGCGATGCCTTGGGCATATGCTGCAACATGATACCCCCGCCGCGCCAGCGTTCGGCGACATCGGGACCGGAGGATTTGCCGAAGCTGAGCGAAAAGCGCGTGGGCAATTGTTCGGACTGGGCAAAATAGGCCTCCGCACAGGCCGACAGGGATTCGCCCGTCAGCGGCGTGATGCCCTGATACGGGGTCATGCCCTTGCCCTGATCGA
>NZ_LWGH01000166.1:0-500 GCF_001635395.1 Sulfitobacter sp. HI0129
GACGCCACCAAAAGCGCTACCAGAAGTTACACCTCTCCCTGGGACAGGACCTCTGGTGCAAATGGTCGGAGCGCTACATAAACTGGCGACAGCTCGAAATATTGGGGCTGATGTCGAAAGGGAACTGGGCGTGAGCGTCGGGATCGTCATGCTGGTGCACACGGCGCTTGGCCGTGCAGAGCAGGTCGCGCGGCATTGGTCCGCCGCGGGCTGCCCGGTTGTGATTCACGTGGATCGCCACGTGCCGAAGGCGACCTTCGATACCTTCGTGAAGGCGCTGTCCGATGTGCCGGACATCCGGTTTTGCGAACGGTATCGCTGCGAATGGGGCACCTGGGGGCTCGTCGCGGGAACACAGGCCGCTTCAGAGATGATGCTGGCCAGCTTTCCCAAGGTGCGGCACGTCTACCTTGCCTCGGGTTCCTGTTTGCCGCTGCGCCCGGTGCAGGAGCTTATCGATTACCTCGCCTCGCGCCCCCGGACCGACTTCATCGAAAGCG
>NZ_LWGH01000167.1:0-224 GCF_001635395.1 Sulfitobacter sp. HI0129
ACGCGACAATGTCGTTGCCGAGGACGCGAAAGGGTTTGCCGATCTGGGCATTGAACCCACCGCGATAACCGCCGTGCTGCCGGAGTACCTCTGGCGCTTCCGGCCGTCGGGCCAGTATGACGCCATCAAGGATTCGGCGCGTAACCTGCGCCGCGGTTGATGGAAGCTTCCACGACGATCGTAGCCGCCTTTCTGGGTCTGCTGGAGGGTTTGACGGAGTTCAT
>NZ_LWGH01000168.1:0-200 GCF_001635395.1 Sulfitobacter sp. HI0129
AGGGCAGGGGGCATATGCAGCAGGAANCAATACAATCGGCGCGTCCGACAGCGGCAGCCATTACCGTGCTGGGTGGCATGATGACGCTCGGCCTGACGGACAATTTCGTGCCCTATCTGACGCAGAGCGGTTCGCTCTGGCAGTTTCACATGCTGCGCGGGTTTATGGCGCTGCTGCTGTTGCTGGGTCTCGCGGCGGTG
>NZ_LWGH01000169.1:0-203 GCF_001635395.1 Sulfitobacter sp. HI0129
ACCAATGTCTCGCCGCCCTTCGCGCGGTGTACGCGCAGCGCGTTGCCGGCGATCTTGTCGGCGTCAAAGACATGCAGCGGGCGGTTGCGGTCGAAGGTGAAGAAGTTCGTGACATCCACCAGAAAGCTGATCGGGCGCAGACCGATGGCCCGCAGCCTGTCCTGCAGCCATGCCGGGCTGGGGCCGTTCTTTACACCGCGAAT
>NZ_LWGH01000170.1:0-11025 GCF_001635395.1 Sulfitobacter sp. HI0129
GGCTCAGCCGCCGCGACATCGCTGCTGACCATCCTCGGCGTCATCATCCTGCTATTGCCGGTCCTGCGCCGCAACTGGCGCGAATTCAACCGCAAGACCTGAGGGGGCCGTCATGTCCAATCTTGCCGACAAGAAACCACCATCGCTTGTGGCCCTGTCGACCGGCTTCGTGCTTCTCTGGCTGGTCATTGCCGCCTTCCCGTTCCTCTGGACCATGTGGGGCTCGTTCAAGGTCGAGGCCGATTTCTTCTCCCGCGCCGACTGGATGAACGCGATCACCGGACCGGTGACCGAACGCCAGTACGGCAGTCCCTTCACCGGTGCGGGTTATGAGGGCGCCTGGGTCGAGCAGGAGTTTTGGCGCGCGGTGCTCAACACCGCCCTCGTCACCTTCTCGGTCGTGGTGATCTCGCTCACGCTGGGCACGCTGGGCGGCTATGCGCTGGCACGCTCGGGGTTCAAATACACTTTCTGGCTGCTGATGGCCGCGCTGGTGTTCCGCGCCATGCCGCATGTTACGCTGGTTTCGGGCTACCTGCTGCCGTTCTTTCAGCTCAATATCTGGGGTTACCTGCCCACGACGATCATCGTGCTGGTGGCGATCAACCAGCCCTTCACGCTCTGGATGCTGCACAGCTTCTTCCTGTCGATCCCCAAGGATCTGGACGAGGCCGCGATGGTCGATGGCTGCACCCGGTTCCAGGCCTTCCGGCTGGCGATCATCCCGGTAATGTGGCCCGGCGTGGTGACGACGGGTCTGTTCAGTTTCCTGCTAGCCTACAACGACTTCACCGTCACCTCGATGCTGCTGACCCAGGAGAACGCGACCATGATCCCCAAGATCAACTCGTTCTTGGGGTCCACGCAGGAAGAGGGCAAAGTGATGTACGCCGTCGCCGCCGTTGTCTCAGCCATCGTGCCGCTCTTCGTGCTCATTCTGTTTTTTCAACGTCAAATCGTGAGCGGCCTGACCGCTGGCGCCGTCAAGGGATAAGGGGCTTCTGCAATGGCCAGACTGCAACTGAAAAACGTCAACAAGCGTTGGGGTGCCTTCGTGGGCGTCGAGAACTTCGACCTCGAAATCGCGGACCAGGAATTCCTTGTCCTGCTCGGCCCCTCAGGCTGCGGCAAGTCTACCACCATGCGGATGATCGCCGGGCTGGAGGACGTGACCGAGGGCGAAATCCTGTTCGACGACACGGTCGTCAACAAGATGGAGCCGAAGGACCGCGACATCTCGATGGTGTTCCAGTCCTACGGGCTTTATCCGAACCTGTCGGTCTACGAAAACATCCGCTTCCCTCTGCGCGTCCGTAAGGTGCCCAAGGAGAAGCACGAGGAAATGGTGATGAACGCGGTCCGCATGACCGAGCTCGAGGATTTCATGCACCGCCGCCCCGCCGAGCTCTCAGGCGGCCAGCGCCAGCGGGTGGCGCTAGGCCGAGCCATCGTGCGTAAACCCAACATCTTCCTGATGGACGAGCCGCTGTCGAACCTGGATGCCAAGCTGCGCGTCAGCACCCGGGCGCAGATCAAGAACCTGCAATCCAAGCTGAAGATCACCACCGTCTATGTGACCCACGACCAGATCGAAGCCATGACACTGGCCGACCGCGTGGTGGTGATGAACAAGGGCCGGATCCAGCAGGTCGGCACGCCGACGGACATCTACGACAACCCCGCAAACACCTTCGTCGCCAGCTTCATCGGTTCGCCCGCGATGAATCTTGTTGAGGGCAAGCTGGAAAACGGCGTGTTCCAGGGCGACGGCATCCGGGTCGAGGGGCTGCCCACCGGGCCTTCGGGCGACATCACGCTGGGCTTCCGCGCCGAGGATGCCGAGATCGTCGGGGGCGGCGGTCAGATCGCCGCGCCGATGTATTCGATCGAGCTTCTGGGCGAGGCCACGATGATCACATGGCGGCTCGGCGGCGCATTGGTCTCGATCAAGACCCACAAGGAGTTCCGTGCCGAGATCGGCGAGATCGTGCATGCCCGCATCCCGGCCGGGATCTGCCACCTGTTCGATACCGCCTCCGGGGAAAGGATCGCCCGCGGATGACGGCGAATCGACACTTTGTCCGCGAACCGTTTTCGCCAGACATGAGGAAGGACAATCCGAGATGAACGACAACCGCCCCGAGCAAGCGGTCCTGACCCGCGACACCGACATGACCAAGACCGAGGAGACCCGCGCGGTGATCGAAGGCATGGTCGACGGTCTCAACGATCACCGGATCGACGACATCGGCGAGTTCTTTTCCGCGGGTTTTCGCTGGATGGGTAATGCCGGCTGCGGCACCAAGTACGGGCTGAAGGAATTTCAGGACAATTGGCAGCGGCCGTTTCAGGCGGCGTTCTCCGAAAAGGTCTGCATTGACGAGGCCCGGCTCTACATGGGCGAATGGGCCGCGGCCTTCGGCCGGCAGGAAGCGACGCATTCCGGAGAATTTCTCGGCATCGCGCCGACAGGCCGCCGGGTCGAGATCCGCTACATGGATTTCTGGAAAGTTGTCGACGGCAAGATCGTCGACAACTGGGTGAATGTCGATTTCGTCCATGTCGCGGCGCAGCTAGGCATCGATCTGTTCAATGGCGAAGGCTGGGAGGCCTATGACCGCGGCCTGCGCAAAGCCCCGCGGCCAGGCGCGCCGTGTGCCGCCGAGTGAAACCGCGTCCTGGGCCTGTCCCGGGACCTCACCAACCAGGAGGCCCCGGATCAGGTCCGGGGCGGGAGAACGCAAAATGGCAAAGCAATACCTCAAGCGCGGCAAGTCAGAGACCGACCGTGCCGAAGACGACGCCAAGACCGCATCCGTGGTGGCTTCGACGCTGAAGGACATCGAGGCACGGGGTGACGACGCGGTCCGCGAACTGGCAGTGAAATTCGACAAGTACGATCGGGGAAGCTATCGCCTGACCGAAGGCGAGATCGCGGCGATCATTGCCAAAGTCAGCCCGCAGGACCTTGCGGACATCAAGTTCGCGCAGGCGCAGGTGACCAATTTCGCCCAAGCTCAGCGCGACTCGATGCTGGATATCGAGGTCGAGACGCTACCCGGCGTCATTCTGGGCCACAAGAATATCCCGGTACAATCGGTGGGCTGCTACGTGCCCGGCGGCAAGTTCCCTATGGTGGCCTCGGCGCATATGTCAGTGGCCACCGCCAAGGTCGCGGGTGTGCCGCGCATCGTCGCCTGCACGCCGCCTTTTGACGGCGAGCCGAACCCCGGCGTGATCGCCGCAATGCACCTCGGCGGCGCGGACGAGATTTATGTTCTCGGCGGCATCCAGGCGGTGGGCGCTATGGCGATCGGCACCGAGACAATCGACCCGGTGCACCTGCTCGTCGGTCCCGGCAACGCCTTCGTGGCCGAAGCCAAGCGCCAGCTCTTTGGTCGCGTCGGCATCGACCTGTTCGCCGGCCCGACCGAGACCATGGTCATCGCCGACGAGAGTGCCGCAGACGCCGAGCTTTGCGCCACCGACCTTTTGGGGCAGGCTGAACACGGCTATAACAGTCCTTGCGTGCTGCTCACCAATTCCGAGAAGCTGGCGCAGGAGACACTCTCCGAGATCGATCGCCTGCTTGGCATCCTGCCCACCGCCGACACCGCGAAAGTCAGTTGGGAGGATTACGGCGAGGTGATCGTCTGCCACACCTACGAAGAGATGCTTGAGGTGGCCGACGACATCGCCAGCGAGCACGTGCAGGTGATGACCGACCGCGACGACTGGTTCCTCGAGAACATGACCTGCTACGGCGCGCTGTTCCTCGGCCCGCGCACAAACGTGGCCAATGGCGACAAGGTGATCGGCACCAACCACACGCTGCCGACCAAGAAGGCAGGGCGCTATACCGGCGGGCTCTGGGTCGGCAAGTACCTGAAGACGCACAGCTATCAACAGGTCACCACGGACGAGGCCGCGGCCCGGATCGGCGCCTACGGCTCGCGACTCTGCCTGCTGGAGGGCTTTGTCGGCCACGCTGAGCAGTGCAACGTGCGGGTGCGGCGTTATGGCGGGGTGAACGTGCCTTACGGCGAGGCGGCATATCTGCCCGAAGCGGCGGAGTGAGTTGAGAGTGCGGGAACGAGGGGCCAGCTCGTCGTGCTACCCGAGATATTTTCGAACCAGAGAAGGACCGGACCCTTTCATGGATGTCCATAGCGCCAACAAGGACTTGATCGCGACGCTGCGGGCCGCGATGTATGATTTCGACGAGGCCACCGTGCGCAAGGCGCTGGCCGATGTCAGTACGTCCGACACATTGTTCCGCCTCTGTCATCCCTTCGGCGACAGCACCGGGCCGGAGGCGTTCTACAACACAGCCTATCGCGACCTGCTCGACGCATGGCCGGATCTGGAACGGCGCGATTACATCGTCATGGCGGGGCCGGATCAGGACGGCGCGAACTGGGTTGGCTGTGGTGGCTACTACACCGGAGTCTTCACCGGCCCGTGGCTCGATATTCCGCCGACCGGGCATCAGGTCACCGTGCGGTTCCACGAATTCTATCGCATCGAGGACGGCAAGGTCATTGAGGTGCAGGCGCTCTGGGACATCCCCGAAGTCATGATGCAGGCAGGCGTCTGGCCCATGGCACCATCGTTGGGGCTGGAATTCCACGTACCCGGACCGGCGACGCAGGATGGGCTCGTGCCGGGGCCGTTCGATGTGGATAAAGCGCGCGCGTCCCAACAGCACATCATCGACATGCTCGCCTGTCTGAAGAAATACCCCAGCCAGGGCGGACCGGAGGTCATGGAGCTTGAGCGCTACTGGCACCCGCGCATGAACTGGTATGGGCCGTCGGGCATCGGCACGGCGCGCGGCATCGCGGGCTTCCGCAACTGGCACCAGATCCCGTTCCTGACCGCCATGCCCGACCGGGGGCAGCATTCGGACGAGACGCACCACCATTTCTTCGGCGACGGCGCTTATGCCGGTGTGACCGGCTGGCCAAACATGGCACAGACGGTCAAGCATGGCGGCTGGCTGAGCATTGCGCCCTCGGACCGGAAGATAACCATGCGCAGCCTCGACTTCTGGCGGCTGGAAAACGGCCGCATCCGCGAAAACTGGGTACTGGTCGATCTGCTGCACGTCTATGACCAGCTGGGCGTCGACGTCTTCGCCCGGCTGCGCGAGTTCAACAAGGCCCGCAACATCGGGCGCATCACCATTCCGGACGGTATGAGCCAGTGACAGACCTGCCCCGCACCCCTTCCCTGCGCCTCGACGGCAAGCGCGCGCTGGTGACCGGCGCCTCCTCTGGCATCGGACAGGCTTGCGCGGCGGCACTGGCCGAGGCTGGTGCGCATGTGATCTGCGCAGCGCGAGGGGTGGAGCGGCTGCAAGACACTGTGCAGGCGATGCAGGCCGAAGGCTGGTCGGCCGAAGCGCTGGCGCTGGACATCGGCAATCTCGACACGATGACCGACGCGTTGGCGGGCCAAGAGCTCAATGTGGTGGTCAACTCCGCCGGGCTGGCACGCCACGGCCCGGCGCTGGAAACCACGGCGGAGGATTTCGACGCGGTGATGGGGGTGAACCTGCGGGCCGCCTACTTCCTGTCGATCGCGGCGGCGAAGTGCATGGCCGGGACCGGCGGCTCGATCATCCATATCAGCAGCCAGATGGGTCACGTCGGCGGTATCGACCGGGCGGTCTACTGCGCATCGAAACACGGGCTGGAAGGCATGATCAAGTCGATGGCGATCGAATGGGGTAAGCAGCAGATCCGTATCAACTCCATCTGCCCGACCTTCATCCGCACGCCATTGACCGCGCAGACCTTCGACAATCCTGAGCGCGTCGCCTGGCTCGAGGAGAAGATCAAGCTGGGCCGCGTCGGCGAGGTCGAGGACGTCATGGGGGCGGTGCTCTACCTGGCCTCGGACGCCTCATCTCTGGTCACCGGCACCTCCATGCTGATCGATGGAGGTTGGACGGCGGATTGATGGCAAGCGAACGCATCACATCCTTGCAGGTGGCGCATCGCGCCGGGGTCAGCCAGTCGGCGGTGAGCCGGGTGTTCACCCCCGGTGCCAGCGTGTCCAAGGCGACCCGTGAAAAGGTGATGCGTGCCGCGGAGGAGTTGGGCTACCGGCCCAACGTGCTGGCCCGCGCGATGATCACCGGCAGGAGCCGGATCATCGGACTGGTGGTGGCCTACCTGAACAACCAGTTCTATCCGGAAGTGGTCGAACGTCTATCGGTCGCGCTTCAGGACAAGGGCTATCACGTGCTGGTCTTCATCTCGCGCAACACGGCGGCGGATGTCCAGAAGGTGATGACCGAGATCCTCGACTATCAGGTGGACGGCATCGTGCTAGCCTCGGTCTCGATGTCGTCGGAATTGGCCAAGCGCTGCCATGAGCACGGCATCCCCGTGGTGCTGTTTAACCGCGTTCAGGACGATCCGGGGATGTCTTCGGTCGCCACCAACAACCACCTTGGCGGGCGGGCCATCGCGGCGCATTTCGTTGCCGCGGGACACAGGAAGATCGGCTATATCGCCGGCATGGAGCAGGCCTCGACACAGCGCGACCGCGAAGCGGGCTTTCGCGAAGGGCTGGAGGAGGCAGGGCTCTCACTGGCAGCGCGCGAACTGGGCAACTTCGAATATGGACAGGCCCGGGCAGCGGCGCTGGAGATGTTCGCCGGGCGCGAACACCCCGACGCGGTCTTTGTCTGCAACGACTACATGGCCTTTGCCGTGATGGACGTGATCCGGTCGAAGCTTGGGCTGCGCATTCCCGAGGATGTGGCGGTGGCCAGTTTCGACGACGTGCCCATTGCCGCCTGGCCCGCCTATGACCTGACCAGCTATCGCCAGCCGATCAACCGGCTGGTCGCCGGAACCGTGGACATCCTGATGCGCCGCATCGAGGACAGCGACGCGGCGCCCGAACACATTAAGCTGCCCGGCGAGTTGATGCCGCGCGGCTCGACCATCAACGCGGGAGACAGCTGAATGCGCGGATTTGACCCGAAGTGGCAGGACGTGCCGCACTACATCATCGGCATCACCAAGCAGATCTGGGAGGACCGTGAAATCGGCTCGCTACGGCACCTCTACGCCGACGGGCTGATCGTGCGCTCGCCCGCCTCGGTAGTGCAGGACAATACCAACGTGATCGCTGCCACAATGGCGACGCTGGCGGAGTTTCCCGACCGCGAGCTTCTGGGCGAAGACGTGATCTGGTGCGACGACCCGGAGGGCGCGACCGAGACCTCCGAGGCATACCTTTCCTCCCACCGGCTGATCTGCAGCGCGACGCACAGCCATCCGGGCATGTACGGCGCGCCCACCGGAAAACGCGTGACCTATCGCATTCTTGCCGACTGCGCGATCCGCGACGATGCGGTCTATGACGAATGGCTGGTGCGCGACCAGTCGGCCATCGTGGCGCAGATGGGCTTTGACCTAAAGGACTGGACCCGCGACCTGATCGCGCGCGAAGGCGGGGCCGATGCCTGCGTCAAGCCGATGACGCCCGCGACGGACGTAGCGGGCCCGTATGACCGGCACGGCAACCGCAACGAATGGGGGCAGCGCTATGCGGATGTGCTCCGCTCCATCATGGCCGCCGACATGGAGGTGATCCCGCGCGCCTACGACCGCGCCGTCAGCCTGCATTATCCCGGCGGGCAGGAGGGGCTAGGCTGGAGCGACGCCGATTTGTTCTGGATGGGGCTGCGCGCGGCCTTTCCGCATGCCGAGTTCAAGGTCGAACATGCGGTGGGCCGCGACGATCCGCTGATGCCGCCTCGTGCCGCGGTCCGCTGGAGCCTGCACGGCAAGCACTCCGGCTGGGGCCGCTTCGGCCGTCCGACCGGAGCCGAGGTCTACATCATGGGGATCAGCCACGCCGAGTTCGGCCCCTTCGCAGGCAACGGCCCTTGGGGCGAACCGACTGTGCGCCGCGAATTCACCCTGATCGACGAAACCGCGATCTGGAAACAGATCCTTCTGCAAACGGGTCAACACGAATGAAGGCTTTCTCGAACCGGTTCAAGGACCTGCCCGATTACATCCTGAAGATCACCCGCGAGATCTGGGAAGACCGCGGGCTCGCCACGCTGCATCATTACTATGGCAAGGACATCCCCATGCGCTTCCCCTCGGGGCTGGCACAGGGCAACGCCGGGGTGATCGACGGCACGCTGGCGACACTGTCGGAGTTTCCCGACCGGCAGTTGCTGGGTGAGGACGTGATCTGGTCCGAAGGGCCGGAAGACGGCCGCTATCTGTCCTCGCACCGCATCGTCACCACCGGCACCCACACCGGACATGGCGCCTTCGGTCCGCCCACCGGCAAGAGCTTCGTCATCCGGGTCATCGCCGACTGCGCCGCCAAGGCAGATGTGATCGACGACGAATGGCTGATCCGCGATGTCGGCGGCATCGCGCGCCAACTGGGCTGGGATCCGGCGGAATATGCCCGTTATCAGATCAAGGCCGAGGGTGGGCCGGAGACCTGCCGGCGCCCGTTCCACCCCGACCACGACGTTTCCGGGCCCTACTCCGGGCGCGGCAACGACAACGAATGGGGTGCGCGGCTGGGCGATATCCTGACCCGGATCATGGACAAGGACTTCACCGTCATCCGCGAGCAATACGACCGCGCCGTCCGGACCGAGCATTGGGGTGCACGCGGAGGCTGGTCCTACGACTTCGCCGAGACCGACTGGATGCGGCTGCGCTCGTCCTTTCCGACCGCGACGTTCGAAATCCATCACCAGATCGGCCGTTCCGATCCCGGCACGCCGAACCGTGCCGCGGTGCGCTGGTCGTTGACCGGCAAGCACTCGGGTCACGGTTTCTTCTACGCGCCCACGGGGGCAGAAGTTCATGTGATGGGTGCAACCCACGCAGAATGGGGCGAATGGGGCCTGCGGCGTGAGTTCACCATGATCGACGAAGTCGCCATCTGGAAACAGATCCACCTGCACACCGGCGCTCTAGAATGAACTCGATCACGTCGCTTCTGAGCGCACGGCACGGCTATCTGGCAAGCCTGCGCGCCCGCCGGTTGAACAACCGTCCTCCGGGACGCTGAGCAAATCCCATCCGATTTGTTCAATCGCCGCGGTCCGCATGGCCCGGCAACACGAAGGAAGATCCTGATGACCCAACACGAAATGACCGACCGCATCGTCCGCTACGGCGAACTCAAACCCTGCAAGACCGCCTTCATCGACGCCCACACGCCGGGCAGCGATCAGAAGGAGAACTTCACCATCATCGGCGGTGGCGTCTCCGAATCTGCCGACCAGCACGTCCACATCACCATTCCCCACGGCTTTAACGTCGGCGCGGCCGGGCAGCCGCCGCATTGCCGCAACTCGCTGCACAACCACCGCACCGCGGAGGTGTTCTTTGTCCTGTCCGGCCGCTGGCGCTTCTTCTGGGGTGAAAAGGGCGACGCGGGCGAGGTCATCCTCGAAGAGGGCGACATCATCAACATCCCCACCAACATCTTCCGCGGGTTCGAGAACGTTGGCACCGATTACGGAATGATCATGGCGATCCTCGGCGGCGACGATGCCGGCGGCGGCGTGACCTGGGCGCCGCATGTGATTGAAGACGCAAAGGCGCACGGGCTGATCCTCGGGGACAACGGCAAGCTCTACGACAGCAAGAAGGGGGAAAGCCTTCCCGAGGGCGTGAAACCGATGCCGCTACTAACGCAGAAAGAGCTCGCCAAGGTCGATCGCCCCACCGGGGCCGACGTGGTTGGCGGTCACGTCCGTCGCTACCTGGACATGGTGGCGCTGTCGAACGACGGCCCGGTCAAGGTGATCGGCGAGACCGGCATCATGCGCGACAAGCCGGGGTTCGAGGTCGACTTCCTGACCCGTGCCAATGCGCCCGACGAGATGCACACGCATGACAAGCCGTCGGTACTGATGCCGGTCAGGGGCCATTGGCGCGTCGACTGGGACGGCGGCAGCACCACGCTCGCACCCGGCGATACCATGAGCATCCCGGAGGGGCTGCGTCACAGTGCGGAGCCTTCGATGACGGGCGAGGCCGCGCTCTACCGCGTCATCGCCACCGACGATCCCGCCGGCCCGACCTGGCGCGGCTGATGAGCGCCACCGATCCCGAAACCACGCGCGCCGTCTATGACGCCGAGGCCGCTGCATTCGATGCGCAGCAGTCCCGGCCGCTGTTCGAGGCGCGCTGGCTAGCGCGTTTTGCGGCCGGCCTGCCTGCAGCCGGCCATGTGCTCGACCTCGGCTGCGGCGCGGGCGAGCACATCGCGCGCTGGTTTATGGCCGAAGGCTTTCGGCTGACGGGGGTGGATGTCGCCCCCGCCATGCTGGACATCACCCTGCGCTGCTGGCCGGAGGTGGATTGGTACGAGGCCGACATGCGCAGCCTCGACCTCGGGCAGCGTTTCGACGGCATCGTAGTCTGGGACAGCCTGTATCACCTAACATCTGACGACCAGCGCCGCACGCTTTCCCGTATCGCGGACCATCTGCGCTCCGGGGGAACCCTGCTCGCCACGGTCGCCCCCGGGCAGGCGAGGCTGAAGGTCAGGTGGCAGACCGGACCGTCTATCACGCCAGCCTGTCGCCGGCCGGATACGCACAGCTGCTGGAGGACCACGGCCTGCGGCTCACCGGCTTTCTTGCGGAAGACCCCGAGTGCAACAACGACAGCGTGCTGATGGCGCGCAAGGAGGAATGACCATGCCCATCAAGACAACCCACGTCGGTTCCCTGCCACGCAACCAGAAGGTCGTCGACTTCATCTTCGCGCGCGAAAACGGCGAGGACTACGATGCAAATGCCTTCGACGCCGCCATGACCCAGGCAGTGAGCGAAACCATCCGCAAACAAGCCGAAGCGGGCATCGATATCGTCTCGGATGGCGAGACATCGAAGATCTCCTACGCCACGTACGTCAAGGACCGCTACACCGGCTTCGGCGGCGACAGCCCGCGCAATGCACCAGCGGATCTGAAGCGCTTTCCCTCCTTCCTCAAACGCATCGCCGACGAGGG
>NZ_LWGH01000171.1:0-20734 GCF_001635395.1 Sulfitobacter sp. HI0129
GCGGCATAGGTCCGCATCAGATCGCGCTGCATGGCATCGGTGTCCTGCAGCCCCTGCACGGTATTCACCAGCACGGGAAAGAACACCATGACCACCACGACGGCAGCCTTCGACTGCCAATCAAAGCCGAACCACATCACCAGGATCGGCGCCATGCCAATCACCGGAAGCGCCGCGACGAAGTTGCCAACGGGCAGCAATCCGCGCTGCAGGAAGGGAAAGCGGTCAATCGCCAGCGCGGTGAGAAAGGCGGCCCCGCAGCCGATGATATAGCCGGTCAACGCGCCTTTCAGCACAGTCTGGACGAAGTCGACCCACAGGATTCCCGTGGAGGTCACGAAGCGGGCGGCGATGGCCGAAGGCGCAGGCAGCAAGACCTGGTTGATCCCGAACCCGTGCACGATCCCTTCCCAGACGGCGATGAGGGTGATCCCGAAAACCACGGGTGCCAGAACGCCTGCCCAGCGCCCGTCCGGTCGCCGCGCGAGGGCCATGTTGATCGCCATGCCCGCAATCCACGCCAATACGGCAAAGATCAGCCACCCGGTCATGCCATGCCCATCCGTTTCAGGGTGACCCGCTGAATGATCCCGATGGTGCCCACCAGCGCCGCCGCCAATGCCGCCGCCATGATCAGCGCGCTCCAGATCTGGATCGTCTGGCCATAGTAGCTGTCGCCCAGCAAACGCGCCCCCAGCCCGGCCACCGCCCCCGTCGGCAGTTCACCCACAATCGCCCCGACGAGTGAGGCCGCCATGGCGATCTTCAGCGACGTAAAGAAATAGGGCATCGAGGCAGGCAACCTCAGCTTCCAGAAGGTCTGCGCCGCACTGGCGTTCCACGTGCGCATCTGATCGAGCTGCATCGCATCGGGGCTGCGCAGACCCTTCACCATGCCGACAACAACCGGGAAGAACGACAGATACATGCTGATCATCGCCTTGGGCAACAGCCCGGAAATTCCCACCGCGTTCAGCACGACGATGATCATCGGTGCGATGGCAAGGATCGGAATGGTCTGGCTCGCGATGACCCAGGGCATCACGCTCATGTCCATGGTGCGGTTGAAGACGATGCCGACAGCCAGCAGGATGCCGAGCCCGGTCCCCAGGACAAATCCCAGCAGCGTCGCGCTCAGCGTGATCCATGCGTGATAAACCAGCGACCGCTTCGATGTGACCTTCTTTTGAACGGTGGTCTCCCACAATTCCGCACCCACCTGATGGGGCGCCGGCAGCTTCGGCTTGTCCTGCGCCCAGGTGTCGGAGACAAGCGCGGGAAGCGTCAGTTCCACCCCGGCCCGCTGCGCCTTGTCATAGGCCCATGGCGCATTCAGCGCGACCGCAGCGGCGTACCAGATCACCCCGATGAAGGCGAGGACGGTCAGAACCGGCAACAGGCTCCGGCTCATGCGCGCGCCCTCCCCTTCACCCTTTCGGAAATACTCCTGCGGCAGCCCCCGCGATCAGACCGACGTTCACTCATCCTGATGCCCCGCCCGCAAACCTTCGCGCACCCGGTGCGCCACTTCGAGAAACTCGGGCGTGTCCCGGATGTCCAGCGGGCGCTCCTTCGGCAAGGGGCTTTCGATGACATCGGTGATCCGCCCCGGCCGGGGCGACATCACGACGATCTTGGTCGACAGATACACCGCTTCGGGTATCGAATGGGTGACAAAGGCGATCGTCTTGCCTGTCCGTTCCCAAAGCTTCAGCAACTGCTCGTTCAGATGGTCGCGCACGATCTCGTCCAGCGCGCCAAAGGGCTCATCCATCAGCAGAATATCCGCATCGAAGCTGAGCGCCCGCGCGATGGAGGCGCGCTGCTGCATCCCACCCGAAAGCTGCCATGGAAACTTCTTCTCGAACCCGCCCAACTCGACCAGCTCGAGCACGCGGCGCACCCGTTCAGCCTGTTCCGCCCGCGGTATCCCCATGATCTCCAACGGCAGGCGGATATTGCCCCCGATTGTCCGCCACGGATAAAGCCCCGCCGCCTGAAAGACATAGCCATAGGCCCGGGCCCGCCGCGCCTCCGCCGGGGTGACCCCGTTGACGGTCACGCTGCCCCCCGTCGGCTCTTCGAGATCAGCCATCACCCGCAGGAAGGTCGTCTTGCCGCAGCCCGACGGGCCGATGAAACTGACGAAATCGCCTTTCGCGATATCGAGCGATACGTCGCGCAGCGCATGGACGGGGCCGTCATTGGTCTGGAAGGTCAAGTCGAGGCCACGCGCCGCGATGACCGGCGTGCCCGGAGCGGTTTCGATTGTCTGTGTGATGGTCGCCTCGTTCATATGTTTGTTCATGCTTGTCGTCCGGCAGAACGATAAGGCTGCAGGCATGCGCGCTCAACAGAAACCGCTGATGGGGCCAACCTTCAAATCCCCGCCGGAATATTCAGCGGATCGCGCTTGATCATCTTGGGGCTGTTCAACTCCTTCCACTTGCTCAGCGCGACATTCGCACTCGGGAAGGCCGGTCGGGGAATGAACCGCCCCCTGCCCGGATTGGGCTGGCTGTTCTGCCCCCAGGCCCAGATGACCTCGCCCCGGTTGAGCGTATAGCGGCTTTGCGCCTTGACCTCGAAGCCTTCGAACACGTTGTAATCCAGAACCGAATGATGGTTCGACGTGCTGATGGTCTTGGTGATCTTCGGATCCCAGACGACGATATCGGCATCTGCCCCTTCCACCAGCGCCCCCTTGCGCGGATAGATATTCAGGATCTTCGCCACATTGGTGGAGGTGCATGCCACGAATTCATTCGGGGTAAGCCGCCCCGTTTCGACGCCTTCGGTCCACAGCACGGCCAGCCGTTCCTCCAACCCGTTCGACCCGTTGGGAATGATGCGGAAATCCTCACGGCCCGCGCGCTTCTGTTCAGTGTTGAAGGCGGCGTGGTCCGTGGCGACAACCTGCAGCGAACCCGCCTGCAACCCGGCCCAGAGGCTATCCTGATGGTCCTTCGACCGGAACGGCGGGCTCATTACCCGGCGCGCGGCGTGGTCCCAGTCCTTGTTGAAATACTCCGACTCATCCAGCGTCAGGAACTGGATCAGCGGCTCTCCGTAAACCCGCATCCCCTTCTGGCGCGCCCGCCGGATGGCCTCATGGGTCTGCTCGCAGGAGACATGCACGATATAAAGCGGCACGCCGGCGGTATCGGCGATGGTGATCGCGCGGTTGGCGGCCTCCCCCTCCAGCTCCGGCGGGCGGGAATAGGCGTGACCCTCCGGCCCGGTGATGCCCTGATCGAAATACTTCTGCTGAAGCTCCGCCACCAGATCGCCGTTCTCGGCATGAACCATCGGCAGCGCGCCCAGTTCCGCGCAGCGCTTGAAGGAGGCGAACATCTCGTCGTCCTCGATCATCAGGGCGCCCTTGTAAGCCATGAAATGCTTGAACGAGTTCACGCCCATCTCGACGGCATCCTTCATCTCGTTGAAGACGTTCTCGTCCCAGCCGGTGATCGCCATATGATAGCCCACGTCCGAACAGATCTGCGGCGCGGACTTGCGGTGCCATTCGTTGATCGCGTTCTTGATGCTGCCATCGGCGCCCGGCAGGCAGAAATCGACGACCATCGTGGTGCCGCCCGCCGCCGCGGCCCATGTGCCGGATTCGAAGGTTTCCGCCGCGGTCGTCCCCATGAACGGCATCTCGAGATGCGTGTGCGGATCGATACCGCCGGGTATCACATAGGCCCCTTCCGCATCGATATATTCGTCACCCGAAAGATCCTCGCCGATCCGGCTGATGGTTTCGCCTTCGATCAGAACATCGGCCTTCCAGGTCCGGTCCGCCGTGCAGACCGTTCCGCCCTTGATCACCTTGCTCATCGCGTCTCTCCCTCGTCCTTCCAAATGGTTTCAAATCCCGGGGGTCCGGGGGCAGGCCCCCGGCTCAGACCGACCCGAAACACCCCAGCGCCGGCCCGTGCACCCCGATATCCAGCGGCCCGAAATCGCTCTCCACGCAGAGCGAAAAATACCCCGCGGTCGGCAGGTAAACGACCCGGTAGGTCCCGTCGCCCCGCGCGACCGACCAGCACCGCTGGGTGATGCCGCCCGAAAAATTGACCGTCACCTCACGCGGAACGCGTCGTACCTGCGCAAAGGCCCGCGCGGTCCGCCGGGTGATCCGGTCCGCGCTGCGCGACGCCTCGGCCAGTTCCGCGTCGATCAGCGCGTCGATCCGTCCGGCAATATCGAGATCGGGATCGATCACCGCAGCCTCCGTTCAGCCGACGACTTCGGCGGTTTCGACCACTGCATGCATCAGCACGTCGGCACCCGCCTGCGCCCATTCGCGGCTGATCTCTTCGGCCTCGTTGTGGCTCAGCCCGTCGACACAGGGGCACATCACCATCGCCGTGGGAGCCACCCGGTTGATCCAGCAGGCGTCATGCCCTGCGCCGGAAATCAGGTTCATGTGACTGTAGCCCAAACGCTCCGCCGCATTCCGCACGGCTCTCACGCAGCCTTCGTCAAAGGCCACGGGATCGAAACCGCCCACCTTTTCGAATGAAACCTCCAGCCCCATATCCTCGGCGATCTTGCCGGCCTCTTCGCGCAGGCGCGATTCCATATCCTCGATCACGTCAAGCTCGGGCGAACGGAAATCGACGGTAAAGACCACCTTGCCGGGGATCACGTTGCGCGAGTTCGGATAGACGTCGATATGCCCCGCCGCCCCCACCGCGTGTGGCGCATGGCTCAGCGCGATTTCGTTCACCTTTTCCAGAATGCGCGCCATGCCGAGGCCCGCGTCATGCCGCATGGGCATGGGGGTCGATCCGGTATGGCTGTCCTTGCCGGTCACGGTGACTTGGGTCCAGGACAGGCCCTGCCCATGGGTCACCACGCCGATCTCCTTGCCTTCGGCTTCCAGTATGGGCCCCTGTTCGATATGCAGTTCGAAAAAGGCATGCATCTTGCGCGCGCCGACTTCCTCGTCGCCCTTCCAGCCGATCCGGTCCAATTCGTCGCCGAAGCGCTTGCCCTCCGCATCCTCGCGGGCATAGGCCCAGTCCTGCGTGTGGATGCCCGCGAAGACCCCCGAAGAGAGCATGGCAGGCGCGTAGCGCGTTCCCTCTTCATTGGTGAAATTCGTCACCACGATGGGGTGTTTCGTCTTGATGCCCAGATCGTTCAGCGTGCGGATGATTTCCAGACCACCCAAGACGCCGAGCACACCGTCGTATTTGCCCCCCGTGGGCTGGGTGTCGAGGTGGCTGCCCACGTAGACGGGCAGCGCCTCCGGGTCCTGGCCTTCGCGCCGCGCAAACATGTTGCCCATCTGGTCCAGACCCATGGTGCATCCCGCCGCCTCGCACCAAGATTGAAAGAGCGCGCGGCCTTCGGCATCCGCGTCTGTCAGCGTCTGGCGGTTGTTGCCGCCCGCGACGCCGGGTCCGATCTTGGCCATCTCCATCAGGCTGTCCCAAAGCCGGTCGGGATTGATCTTCAGGTTCTCTCCGGGCGCGGCCATTCGGGGCTCCTCTTTGTCATTCCACCAAAGGTAAAATTTTTACCATTTGGTAAATCCACGATTGCGTCTAGTCTTGTTTCTGTCAAGAACTGCTTTCCCGACGGGGGTGCAGCGCGGAACCTGTGCCGCAAATTCAGGCACCAGAGCGAGGGGCGCCCATGCCGGACGGCAGCCAGAAGAAACCGAGCCGCATCCAGAAACGGAACCGCCGCGTGATTCTCGACGCCGCGCTGGAAGTCTTTTCCCGCCATGGCTACCGCGGTTCGACGTTGGACCAGATCGCCACCGAGGCGGGACTGAGCAAACCCAACATACTTTATTATTTCGATGGCAAGGAAGCGATCCACGTGGAGCTTCTGGCCAAACTCATGTCCGAATGGCTCGCTCCGCTGGAAGAGATGGACCCCGACGGCGACCCCCAGAAAGAGCTTCTGGGCTATATCACCAAGAAGATGGAGATGAGCCGCGCCTATCCGCGCCAGAGCAGGCTGTTCGCTAATGAGATCATTCAGGGCGCCCCGCGTATGCAGCCGCATCTGCAATCCGGCCTGAAGCCGCTCTTCGATGCGAAATGCGACCTGATCCGCGCGTGGATGGACGCCGGAAAGCTTGCCCGGATGGATCCTGCGCACCTCATCCTGTCGATCTGGGCGATCACCCAGCATTACGCGGATTTCGAGGCGCAGCTTCAGGTCCTGCTGCCTGACCCCCAGACCGCATGGGACGGGGCGGAAAGCCACGTCGCCTTCATGTTCCGCAAGCTGCTCACCCCCTGAAGACGCCCCCGGGGGGCGAAACCTGAGCCTACTCTGCCGCCTTGGCCGCCGGGTTATTGGGGTGCGTCGTCCAGTTGGCATACTCCGGCTGTACCACGTCGCCTGTGCGCGGATCGGTTTGGCCTGCCGCCATAGGCTCCATGGTGATGCAATCCTCCACCGGGCAAACATTGACGCAGAGGTTGCAGGCCACGCATTCCTCGTCGATCACGGTGAACTTGCGATCGTCGGACATGGCGATGGCCTGATGGCTGGTATCCTCACAGGCGGCGAAGCAGCGACCGCAGGATATGCACAGATCCTGATTGATTGCCGCCTTGGCGACGTAGTTCAGGTTCAGTTGGTTCCAGTCCGTCACATTGGGCACCGCACGACCCACCAGTTCATCGACCGAGGTCATGCCCTTTTCGTCCATGTAGTCGCTCAGCCCGCTGATCATCTCTTGCACGACTTTGAAACCGTAGGTCATGGCCGCCGTACAGACCTGAACATTTCCAGCGCCAAGGGCCAGAAATTCAGCCGCGTCGCGCCACGTCGTGATGCCGCCGATCCCGCTGATGGGCAGATCGGCCATATCGGGGGTACGCGCGATTTCGGCCACCATGTTCAGGGCAATGGGCTTGACGGCAGGTCCGCAATAGCCGCCATGCGCGCCCTTGCCGTCGATCGTCGGCTCCGGTGCGAAGAGGTCCAGATCCACGCTGGTGATCGAATTGATCGTATTGATCAGGCTCACTGCATCCGCCCCGCCACGCATGGCGGCCTCCGCCGGTTTGCGCACGTCGGTGATATTGGGCGTCAGCTTCACGATCACCGGCATCCGCGTGTTGGCCTTCACCCAGCGGGTGACCATTTCGATATATTCGGGCACCTGCCCCACGGCACTGCCCATGCCGCGCTCGCTCATCCCGTGCGGGCAGCCGAAGTTGAGCTCGACCCCGTCAGCACCCGTCTCCTCCACCAGGGGCAGGATGAATTTCCACGGCTCTTCCTCGCAGGGCACCATGAGCGAGACGACCATGGCACGGTCCGGATAGTCCCGCTTGACGGCCTTGATCTCGCGCAGGTTCACCTCCAGCGGGCGGTCGGTGATCAGTTCGATGTTGTTGAGCCCCAGAAGCCGCCGGTCCGCCCCATGGATCGCGCCGTAGCGCGGGCCGTTCACGTTGACCACATGCGGGTCGAGGCCCAGCGTCTTCCAGACGACACCGCCCCAGCCGGCCTCATAGGCGCGGCGCACGTTGTATTCCTTGTCTGTCGGTGGCGCGGAGGCCAGCCAGAAGGGATTGGGGGATTTGATCCCGATGAAATCGCTTTGCAGATTGGCCATGTTCGATCCTCCACTGTTCCCCCGGGTCCCCGCCCGGCCCGTGCCGCCTCTGCTATGCGATGCGGCAGTTCACTTCTCTCGCACCGGCCCCGAAAGCCCGGCGCCATGCCTCAGCCCCCGGTCAACTGACGGTGAATATCCATCGCCGCGTCGCGCCCCTGCGCCACGGCGGTCACGGTCAGATCATCCCCCGCAGGCGTACAGTCTCCCCCGGCCCAGACGCCCTCGACAGAGGTGCGGCCCGCCGCGTCCGTCCGTATTTTGCGCCCGTCCAGATCGGGCAGATCGTCACCGTGCAGGGTCTGACCGATGGCCTTGAAGACCTGATCCGCGGGGATGCGGAAAGTCTCTCCGCTGCCCCGCATATCCGCATCGACATATTCGAACTCGATTTCCCGTACGCTGCCGTTGCCGTGAATGGCGAGCGGCACGGCGTGGGTGATGATACGCACGCCCTTGCTTGCCGCCAGATCCTGTTCGAACCTGCTGGCGTTCATGCGGTCGCGCCCCCGGCGATAGACCAGCGTGACATTCAGCGCGCCCAGCAACTTGGCCTGCACCGCGGCGTCAACCGCCGTCATCCCGCCCCCGATGACGACAACGTCGCGCCCGATCGGCAGGCCTGACAAGTCATCCGACTGGCGCAGACCCGCAATGAAATCGACGGCGTTGGTAACGTTGTCCTTGTCCTCGCCCTCTGCCCCCAGCGCGTTGACGCCGGCAAGCCCGAGGCCCAGAAAGACCGCATCGTGATCCTTTTTCAGCGCCGCCAGCGTGATGTCGCGCCCGAGTGCTGCGTCGTGGCGAAAGGTGATGCCCCCGATTTGCATGAGCCAGTCGACCTCGGCCTGCGCGAAACCTTCCGGGGTCTTGTAGGCGGCGATCCCGTATTCGTTCAAACCGCCGGGCTTTGGCCGTGCGTCGTAGATCGTGACATCGTGGCCCAGCATCGCCAGCCGGTGCGCACAGGAAAGGCCCGCAGGCCCTGCCCCCACCACCGCGATGGTCTTGCCGGTCGCCGCCGCTCGGGTGAACGGATGCTTGCCCTGCGCCTGCAAATGGTCGGTCGCATATCGCTGAAGCTGGCCGATCAGAACGGGTTTGCCCTCTGCCACTTCACGCACGCAGACCTCCTCGCACAGTGTTTCCGTCGGACAGACCCGCGCGCACATGCCGCCCAGAATGTTCTGGCTCAGGATCGTCTTGGCCGCGGCATCCGGCGTTCCGGTGGCGATCTGTCGAATGAAAAGCGGGATATCGATATCCGTGGGGCAGGCCGTCATGCAGGGCGCGTCATGGCAGAAATAGCAGCGATCGGCCTGAACCAGCGCCTCATGATCGTCGAGCGGCGGGTGCAGATCGGAAAACCCTTCACGGTAGGCCTCCGGCTCCAGCCGCCCCGCGGCGATACCCGGTGCGAACATGTCTCGTGCCATCTGACCCTCCCTAGGCGGACTTCCTTCCCCAAACGCTCACATGGATTCAAAATTTTATCAACTGGTAAAATTATTGCAAAACGGTGAAATTCGATGCGCAAAGGTCCGCCAGTGCCGGGATCGCGGTCAGAATCGCTTGATTTTCAGAAGGACGCTTTCAATATCGAAGGGCGACGCGAAGACCATCGACCACTGCTCCTCAAGGCTTCGGTACGATCAATTCCGGTAAGCCACGCTGCCGCATCCCGCGGGCAGATCAACACAGGAGAGACGGAGCATGGCGACAGGCACCGTAAAATGGTTCAACACGACTAAAGGCTACGGCTTCATCGCGCCTGACAGCGGCGGAAAGGACATCTTTGTCCATATCTCGGCCGTCGAGCGCGCTGGTCTGACCGGTCTGGCCGATAACCAAAAGGTGACATACGACGTCGAAGCCGGGCGGGACGGTCGCGAAAGCGCCGCCAATATCGCTTTAGCCTGATCCTTCCGCCGGGCGCGCCTGCCCCGGTTGCAAGGAGCGGAACGGATTTGAACGGGGCGCCGCCGCGCCCCGCAGAGAGTTGCATTTTCGCGCGGCGCTTCAGTCGGCCTCTACCCGCTCCACTAGTTCGAGCACGGCCGGCCCGATCCCTTCGACGATCCGGCTGACGCCTTCGGCGTTGGGATGCAGGCCATCCGGCAGGAAATACTTCTGAAGGGACACCGAGGTTCCGCCCTCACCTTCTGGCACGAGGCCCGCAAAGAAATTGCGGAAATAGCCGGTACCGTATTCAGCCGCGAGATCGGGATAGATCGCGTCGAAAGCTGTCTTGTACTCGGGGCCGAAGTTCCCCGGTGCCTGCAGGCCAACTAACAGCACTTCCACCTCGGCGTCTTCCGCAGCATCGAGAATCCCGGTGAGGTTCGTCTTTGCCTGCGCGGGATCCAATCCGCGCAGCAGGTCGTTCCCGCCCAGCGTGACGATCATGCCGTCAACCTCGGGTGTCAGCGCCCATCCGATGCGCGCCAGCCCGCCCGCCGTCGTGTCCCCCGACACACCCGCATTGATCAGGCGAACATCGGCCCCGGCCTCGTCCAACCAATTCTGAAGCTGTGCGACGAAACCGTCCTCGGGGACCAGCCCGTACCCTTGCGTCAGTGAATCTCCGAAGGCGGCGATTACCGTTTCAGCGCTCGCGGGGGACTGGCCCGCGATCACTGCCGCCGCAATCAACAACTTGCGCATTTCCTCTCGACCTCCATATCGAACGGAACGCAGTGAAAGGCCTTTCATGACCCAGCCGACCGACGCCCCGGTGTTCAACCTCAAAGATGTCACGCTGAGCCTTGAGGGCAATGCCGGGCCGGTCGGGATACTTCACGATATCGCGCTTACGGTTTCCCACGGCGAAAGCCTCGCGCTGACCGGGCCATCCGGTTCCGGCAAGTCATCATTGCTGATGATCATGGGCGGGCTGGAACGTGCGACGGGCGGCACCGTCGAGGCCTTGGGTACGGGTCTCACCCATATGTCCGAAGACGCCCTTGCCCGTTTTCGCCGCGGGAAGGTAGGCATCGTCTTCCAGTCCTTCCACCTTATCCCCACGATGACGGCGCTGGAGAATGTGGCGACCCCGCTGGAACTCTGCGGTAACCGGGACGCTTTCGACCGGGCGGCGCAGGAACTCGAGATGGTCGGCCTCGGGCATCGGCGGGGGCACTACCCGTCGCAGATGTCGGGGGGCGAACAGCAGCGTGTTGCATTGGCCCGCGCATCGGCTCCGCGCCCGGCGATCATTCTGGCGGATGAACCTACCGGCAATCTCGACAGCGCCAATGGCGCGGCCATCATGGACCTGCTCTTCGGCCTGCGGGACCGGCATGGCGCCACGCTCGTCCTCGTGACCCATGATCCGGCCCTTGCCGAACGCTGCGACCGGATCGTGACATTGGCTGACGGTCGTATCGCATGAGCCTGCGACAGGCGACACGCTTGGCCCGGAGGGAGCTGCGCGGCGGCCTGCGTGGCTTCCGCCTCTTCCTCGCCTGTCTCGCACTGGGGGTGGCGGCCATTGCCGCTGTCGGATCGGTCCGCGCGGCAATCGAGGCCGGACTGGCCCGGGAGGGGGCGGCGCTGCTGGGGGGCGATGCCGAACTGCAATTCACCTATCGCTTCGCCGACGCGGAGGAACGTGGCTGGATGGAAGACCGGGCCGAGGCCCTATCCGAGGTTGTCGAATTCCGCTCCATGGCGACGGTGGGCGACGGGGATTCCGCGCAACGGGCCCTCACGCAGGTCAAGGCAGTGGACCCCGTCTATCCCCTGGTCGGAGAGGTCAGGCTGGAGCCGGCAATGCCTTTGGCCGAAGCCTTCGCCATGCGCGAAGGCCGACCAGGCGGTATCATGGAAAGGTCACTGGCCGACCGGCTTGGGCTGGCGCCGGGGGACAGCTTCCGCCTCGGCACCACGGCCTTCAGGCTTTCCGCCATTCTCCTGCGGGAGCCGGACAGCACCGGGGGCAGCTTTGCGCTCGGCCCCCGTACGATGGTCCTGCGCGACTCGCTCGCAGACTCCGGGCTGCTCGGGCCGGGAACGCTCTTTTATTCGGCCTATCGGCTCGATCTACCCCCGGGGGCCAACCTGGCGGCATTGGAACAAGCGGCCGAAACCCGGTTCGACGGCAGCGGCATGCGCTGGCGCGATGCGCGGCAGGGCGCGCCGGGCATCGTCCGCTTCGTGGAACGGCTTGCCGCCTTTCTGGTGCTGGTAGGCCTTTCCGGCCTGGCCGTGGGTGGGGTGGGCGTTTCAGCGGCGGTACAAGCCTATCTTTCGCAGAAGACCCAAGTCATCGCGACGCTTCGCGCACTTGGTGCGGACAGGGCCACAATCTTTCAGACCTATCTGATCCAGATCGGGGCGCTATCGCTTGCCGGCGTTGCAATCGGGGTGGTGCTGGGGGCCGCGATTCCGCTGGCTCTCGCCCCGGTGATGGAGGCGCGGCTGCCGGTGCCTGCACGGTTCGCCATCTATCCCGGACCCTTGGGCGAAGCTGCGCTCTACGGCATCCTCACGGCATTTGCCTTTACGCTCTGGCCGCTGGCACGCGCTGAAAACATCCGCGCGGCGACGCTCTTTCGCGATGCATGGACCGGCGCGCGCAGATTGCCCGCGCCCCGCTATGTCGTGACAGTGGCGGGCATCGTGGCGGTTCTGGTGCTGACGGCGGGCTGGCTCAACGGAAGCTGGTGGTTGACCCTGTGGACGCTGGGCGGCATCGCCGCGGCCCTCGCGCTGCTTGCCCTCGCTGCGCTGCTCTTGCGCAGGACGGCGCGCAGCCTCGCCCCGCGGGCGCGGCGCATGCCCCGCCTGCGGTGGGCCCTCGCGGCCATCGGCGGCCCGGCGGAGGGGGCCACTGCCGTCGTTCTGTCACTGGGGCTCGGCCTGTCGGTGCTGGCCACCGTGGGCCAGATCGACGGTAACCTCCGGCGGACCATCGCAGGAAACCTGCCCGATATCGCGCCCTCCTACTTCTTCATCGACATACAAAAGGACCAGATGGAGGGCTACACGACCCGCCTGCGCGACGACCCCGGCGTCAGCCGGGTGGACAGCGCCCCGATGCTGCGCGGCGTCATCACCGCCATCAACGGCGCACCGGCCCGGGAAACCGCAGGCGATCATTGGGTTCTGGAGGGCGACCGGGGCATCACCTACGCCGAAGCGCCCGGCCCGCGCGCAGAGATCACCGCCGGGGAGTGGTGGCCCCCCGATTACGAAGGCCCCCCGCTCATCAGCTTTTCGGCGGAGGAAGGCGCGGAAATGGGTCTCGCCCTCGGTGACAGCCTGACGGTCAATGTGCTGGGCCGGGACATCACCGGGACAATCGCCAACTTCCAGACGGTGGATTATTCAGGCGCGGCGCTGGGTTTCATCCTGACGATGAACCCCGCCGCCATCGCCGCCGCCCCCCATACCTATATCTCGACCGTCTATGCGACGCCTGACGCCGAAGCGGCGATACTGCGCGACCTCGCCCAGACCTATCCCAATATTACGGCCGTCAGGGTCCGGGATGCGATCGACCGGGTGGCAGAGGTCCTCTCCGGCCTCGCCGCGGCCGTCTCCTACGGGGCGCTGGCGACGCTGGTCACCGGTTTCGTCGTGTTGATCGGGGCCGCGGCTGCCGGAGCCGGGGAGCGCGCTTTCGAAGCGGCGCTGCTAAAGACTTTGGGCGCGTCCCGCCGCGCCATCGCCGCCAGCTTCGCGCTGAGGGCCGCGCTTCTGGGATTGTTCGCCGGCACGGTCGCTCTCATCGCGGGAGTCTTGGGGGGCTGGGCCGTGAGCCGCTACGTGATGGAAACCGATTTCGTGGTGATCTGGCCCTCCGCGCTCGCCATCATCGCTGGGGGTATCGTCGCGACCATGGCGGCGGGCTTGGGCTTTGCGCTTCATGCGCTCAACGTGCGACCGGCGCAGGTGCTTCGCGCACGCGAATGATCGACACCCATCCGCTTGCCGAAATTCCCAAGACGCCCGCCGGTTCGTGCTGAACGACCCCGGCGGGCGCAAGTCTCATTCCGCGGCTTCGGCGTATTCTTCCATCGGCGGGCAGGTGCAGATCAGGTTGCGGTCGCCATGAACGTTGTCCACCCGGTTGACCGGGGGCCAGTACTTGTCCACCCGGAAGGCCCCCGGCGGGAAGCATCCCTGCTCCCGGCTATAGGGCCTTTCGCCCCATTCCAGCACCAAATCCTCGACCGTATGCGGCGCGTTCTTGAGCGGGTTGTTCTGCGCGTCGATGCGCCCCTCCTCGATGTCGCGTATCTCCTCCCGAATGGCGAGCATGGCCTCACAGAAGCGGTCCAGCTCTGCCTTGGTCTCGCTCTCCGTCGGCTCCACCATCAGCGTACCGGCCACCGGCCATGACATGGTGGGCGCGTGGAAGCCGCAGTCGATCAGACGCTTGGCGATATCCTCCACGGTAATCCCGGCGGACTCGTCGAAAGGACGCACATCGATGATGCATTCATGCGCGACCCTGCCCGACGGCCCCTTGTAAAGGACGTCGAACGCCCCTTCGAGCCGCCGCGCGATATAGTTGGCGTTCAGGATCGCGACGCGGGTAGCCTGCGTCAGCCCATCGCCCCCCATCATAAGGCAATAGGCCCATGAAATCGGCAGGAGCGAGGGCGAGCCGTAGGGCGCGGCGCTGACCGGCCCCTCTGCCCCTCCCCGTACCGGATGCCCCGGCAGATGCGCGATCAGATGCGCCTTGACCCCGATCGGCCCCATGCCGGGCCCGCCGCCGCCATGGGGGATGCAGAACGTCTTGTGCAGGTTCAGGTGGCTCACGTCTCCACCGAGGTCGCCGGGCCGCGACAGCCCGACCATGGCGTTCATGTTGGCCCCGTCGATATAGACCTGACCGCCCGCCTCATGGGTGATCCGCGTGACCTCATGCACCGTTTCTTCAAAGACGCCGTGCGTGGAGGGATAGGTGATCATGCAGCCCGCCAGCGCATCGGCGTGTTTCTCGGCCTTCTCGCGGAAGTCGTCGAGATCGATGTCGCCGTTCGAGGCGGTCTTCACAACCACGACTTTCCAGCCGACCATCTGGGCAGAGGCGGGGTTCGTACCATGGGCGCTCATAGGGATGAGGCAGATGTTGCGGTGCCCCTGCCCCTGCGCCCGGTGATAGGCCGCGATGGTCAACAGACCCGCGTATTCGCCCTGCGCGCCGGAATTCGGCTGCATCGAGATCGCGTCATATCCGGTGATGTCGCACAGCTTTGCCGACAGGTCATCGATCATCTCGCGGTATCCCAAGGCCTGATCGGCGGGCGCATAGGGATGGATGAGCGAGAATTCACGCCAACTCACCGGCATCATCTCGGCGGCGGAGTTCAGCTTCATGGTGCAGGAGCCGAGCGGGATCATCGCACGGTCGAGCGCAAGGTCGCGGTCCGCCAGACGACGCATATAGCGCATCATCTCGGTCTCGGCCCGGTTCATGTGAAAGATCGGATGGGTCAGATAATCCGACGTGCGCAACATCGCGTCCGGCACACGGTAATCGGGGGTGAAATCGTCATCCGCCCGTTCGATCCCGAAGGCGCGCCAGACCGCCTCGATCGTTTCGGGGCGCGTCCGCTCATCCAGCGTGATGCCCACGCGCGTTTCGCCCACGCGGCGCAGGTTGATCCCCTCGTCCACCGCCGATTTCATAACCGCCGCCTGCAGCGGCCCCACGCCCACGGTGATCGTATCGAAAAAGGCCGAAGGATCGACCTTGAAACCCGCCGCCTCCAGCCCCTTCGCCAGCCGGACGGTCTTGCGGTGGATACGCTGGGCAATGGCCTTCAGCCCCTTGGGGCCGTGGAACACCGCATACATGGAGGCCATAACCGCCAGCAAAGCCTGCGCGGTGCAGACGTTGGACGTGGCCTTTTCGCGGCGGATGTGCTGTTCGCGCGTCTGCAGCGAAAGCCGGTAGGCCCGGTTGCCATGCGCGTCGATGCTGACGCCCACGATACGGCCCGGCATGGCCCGCTTCATCGCGTCCCGGCAGGCCATATAGGCGGCATGCGGCCCGCCATAGCCTTCGGGCACGCCGAACCGCTGGGTCGATCCGACGGCGATGTCGGCGCCCATCTCGCCCGGCTCCTTCAACAGGGTGAGCGACAGCGGATCGGCAGAAACGATACCGACCGCCTGTGCGGCGTGAAGCGCCTCCATCTGCGGGGTGAAATCGCGCACGTGCCCGTATGTGCCGGGATACTGGAAGATCGCACCAAAGACCTTGTCCGCCTCCAGCTTGTCCGGATTGCCGACGATCACCTCGATCCCCAACGGCGCGGCGCGTGTCTGCATCACGGCGATATTCTGCGGATGACAGTCGCGGTCGACGAAGAAGGCCTTCGCCTTGGATTTGGCCACGCGCTGCGCCATCGTCATCGCCTCGGCGCAGGCGGTGGCTTCATCCAGCAAGGACGCGTTGGCAATCTCCAACCCGGTCAGATCGCTCACCATGGTCTGGAAGTTCAGCAGCGCCTCCAGCCGGCCCTGGCTGATCTCCGGCTGATAGGGCGTATAGGCGGTGTACCACGCCGGATTTTCCAGAATGTTGCGCTGGATCGCGGGGGGTGTCACCGTACCGTGATAGCCCTGCCCGATCAGGCTCGTCAGAACCCGGTTCTTGCTGGCGACAACCCGCATATGCTCCAGCACTTCGCGCTCGCTCATCGCCTTGCCAAAATCGAGCGGTTCATCCTGCCGGATGCCCCGGGGCAAAGTGTCGTCAATCAGCGCGTCGAGGCTTTCTGCACCCACCACGTCCAGCATCTCCGCCATTTCCGCAGGCGATGGGCCGATATGCCGCCGGTTGGCGAAATCATAGGGCAGGTAATCCGTCGGCTTGAAAGCCATGTTGCAGGTCCTCGTCTTCCAAATGGCAAAAAAATCCCCGCCGGAGGCTCCCGGCGGGGCGTCACGCGCTACCCGATGAACTTCTGGTAGGCCGCTTCATCCATGAAATCATCCATCTGCGAGGGATCGCTGGCCTTCATCTTGAAGAACCATGCCTCCCCCTGCGGATCGTCGTTCACCATGCTGGGGGTGTCGGTCAGCGCGGAGTTCACTTCCGTGATCTCCCCGTCAATCGGGGCGAGGATGTCCGACGCCGCCTTGACGCTTTCGATCACCACGACTTCATCGTCCTTGCTGACGGTGATCCCTTCGTCCGGGAGTTCGACGAAAACCACATCGCCCAGTTGTTCGGCCGCATGGTTCGTGATGCCGACGACGATCTCGTCGCCCTCCACGCGCAGCCACTCGTGTTCCTCGGTGAATTTCATGATGTGCTCGTTCCCTGTTTCGTTCAACGTTTGAAGTTTGCCGCGACAAAAGGCAGCTTTGCAACGGTCAAGGGCAGCCGCTTTCCGCGCACCTCACCCCAGAGCCGCGTTCCGGTTTCGTGATGCTCGGCATCGACATATCCCATGGCGACCGGCCCGCCGACAGTGGGGCCAAAGCTTCCGGATGTCACGATGCCCACGGGATCGCCGCCTTCCTGCCTGTCGAAAACCGGCGTGCCCGCCCGCATGGGCGCGCGTCCGTCGGGAAGCAGCCCGACCCGCTTGCGGTCGGGGCCGTGTTCCAGCGCCTGAAACACCGCCTCGGCACCGGGAAACCCCCCGGCCCGCGCGCCGCCGGGGCGGCGTGCTTTCTGGATGGCCCATGTCAGTGCCGCCGCCACCGGGTCGGTCTCCGCATCGATGTCATTGCCGTAGAGACACAGGCCCGCCTCAAGCCGCAGCGAATCCCGCGCGCCCAATCCGATCGGGGCCACCTCGGATGAGGCGAGCAAAAGCTCGGCGAGGCGTGTGGCCTCGTCCCCCGGCACCGAAATCTCCCAGCCGTCCTCGCCCGTATAACCAGAGCGCGAGGCCCAGACCGCAATTCCGCCGAGTTCGAGTTCCCGCAAATCCATGAACCGCATGTCGCCGGCCCGGGGGTCGAGACCCGCCATCACGTCTTCCGCCGCCGGGCCCTGCAGCGCCAGCAATGCACGATCCCCCAGTTCCGTAATCGTCACCCCGGGCTCCAGCGCCGCACGCATCCGGTCGATGTCCGCTTCCTTGCAGGCGGCGTTCACCACGACAAAGAGGTCCTGCCCCCGCCGGGCGAACATCAGGTCATCCTCGATCCCGCCCTCTTCGTTAGTGAAAAATCCATAGCGCTGGCGCCCGTCCTCAAGGCCCAGAACGTCCTGCGGCACCAGCGCCTCGAAGGCTTTCGCCACCGCGTCCCAGGACGCGCCCGAAAGCAGTACCTGCCCCATGTGGCTCACATCGAACAGACCGGCCGCCTCGCGGGTCTGAAGGTGTTCCTTCATCACGCCCATCGGATATTGCACCGGCATTTCATAGCCAGCGAAGGGTACCATCTTGGCGCCCTGCGCCATGTGAAGATCGTAAAGGGGGGTCCGCTTCAGTTCGGTCATCCGGTCTCTTTCCTGTCCGACCGGAAGCCCAAAGACCAACCGGCACAACCGCGCCGCGACATGCGACCCGCAAGTGCCCCCTCTGTCCTTTCGCCTGAGATCGTTATCCCTTCGGCGGGCGCACGCGCCTCTCTCCAGAGTCTGTCGGTCCCGTCGCGGTCCTGCGGCCTGAGAGTTTCCGGGGCGGTTGCTCCTTCGGCATCGGCAAGGCCGATTCTCCCGTGACGGATGCACATAGGTAGGCCGGGGCGCATGAGCAGGTCAAGACGGCATGAACCGGCCTTGCACCATCCGGAGACCTTGCCATGGGTGAAGCGCCTGCCTATCCATGCGGCATGACTCCATATTTCTTTGGCTACGGCAGCCTCGTCAATCGCAACACCCACGACTACCCCGATACCCGCCCCGCGCGCCTGCAGGGCTGGCGCCGCGCGTGGGTGCGTACCGCAGGGCGCGAGGTCGTCTTTCTCAGCGTCAATCCACACCGCGAAACGACGATCGACGGGCTTGTCGCAGCGGTTCCCGGCGCCGACTGGGCGGCACTCGACGCCCGCGAATACGGCTATGCCCGGCATGCATCGGGCGGGGCGGTGCTGCACGATATCCTGCCCTCCCCGGACGTATCCCATTACGCCATACCGCCCGAAAAAACCGGCGCGGCGGGCGATCACGTGATCCTGCTGAGCTATCTCGACGTGGTGGTACAGGGGTTCGCGCGGGTCTATGGCATCGACGGCGTCACCCGCTTTTTCGACACCACCGACAATTGGGACACAGCGGTTCTGGACGACCGGGATAATCCGCTTTATCCGCGCCACCAACCCCTGACGGATGAAGAAAAAGCACTGGTCGACGAAAACCTCGCCCGTGTCGCGCCGGGTATGCGCCCCCGCCGGCGGGAAACACCGGAAATCACGCATTCCGCGCCCTGAGGCGCGCAGCCCCTTCACCCTTTGGCAAATACTCCCCGCGGAGCGTCCGGCAGCAGCCTCAAACGCGCGATCAGCTACGGGCCTTCACGGTCTGCAGCAGAGGCATGACCTGCGCCATGTCAGGCCCGTGTTCCTGCCCCGTGAGCGCAAGCCGCAGGGGGCGGAAAAGCCCCCGGCCCTTGCGCCCGGTGGCTTCCTTCACCTCGCTCGTCCACTGCGCCCATGTCTCGTCATTGAAGGGCGGTTCGGGCAGCAGTTCCATCGCCTGCGCGACGAAGGCGCGGTCTTCTTCCTCGATCACGGGCTCGGCGCCATCACGGAACATGACCCACCACGCGGGCAGGTCCCGCAGGGTGCGGATGTTTTCGCGGGTCACAGACCAGAAACGCTCCGCCTGCGCATCGGGCACCCCGGCGGCGCGGACCTCTTCCGCCACGCGTTCGAGCGGGAGCGTCTGCAAATAGCGCCCTGTCAGGGGGAAGAGATCCTCTACATCGAACTTGGTCGGAGCGGAACCGAAATGCCCGATATCGAACCCTTCGATCAGTGTTTCGAGATCCGTGCGCAATTCGACCGGGTCCGACGAGCCGAGCCGCGCCATCAGGCTCAACAGCGCCATCGGCTGCACGCCGCGTTCACGCAGATCCTTCAGTGCCAGCACGCCGAGACGTTTGCTCAGCGCCTCGCCCTGCGGACCCGTCAGCAGGGAATGATGGGCAAATTCCGGAACACTCCCGCCCAGCGCCTGCATGATCTGGATCTGGGTGGCCGTGTTGGTCACATGATCGGAGCCGCGCACCACATGGGTCACCCCCATCTCGGTGTCGTCCACAACAGATGCGAGCGTATAGAGGATCTGCCCGTCTCCACGGATCAGTACGGGGTCGCTGACACTGGCGGCGTCGATCGAGATGTCGCCCAAGATACCGTCGCGCCACTCGATCCGCTCCTGATCCAGCTTGAACCGCCACACCCCGGCACCGCGCTCGGCGCGCAGGGCATCTTTTTCGGCGTCGGACAGTTTCAGCGCCGCCCGGTCATAGACCGGAGGGCGCCCCATGTTCAGCTGCTTCTTGCGCTTGAGGTCCAGTTCCGTCGGCGTCTCGAACGCCTCGTAGAAGCGGCCCATGCGGCGCAACTCCTCAGCGGCTTCCCCGTACCGGTCCAGTCGTTCGGACTGGCGCTCCACCCGATCCCAATGCAGGCCGAGCCAGTCGAGATCACGCTTGATCCCGTCGACGTATTCTTCCTTGGACCGTTCGGGATCGGTGTCGTCGATCCGCAGGATGAAGGTCCCACCAGCTTTCCGCGCGATCATCCAGTTCATCAATGCGGTGCGCAGGTTGCCCACGTGGATCCACCCTGTCGGGGAGGGCGCGAAACGGGTGATGATCTGATCGGGGGTCTGGTCGGACATGGCTCTACTCCTGTTGCGCCGGAAGTGTCACAGGGGCGCGTCTTTGTCCAGCGAGCGTCGCGTCTGCAAGCATTTCGGACCATCCCTGCTCAACCGGATAGCCATCGAAAAAAAGGGGCCCGGAAACCGGACCCCTCCCCTAATTGGTTGCTACGCAAGGTTTAGCGCAGAACCTGTACGATCACACCTGTCTCGGCATCGACCAGAACGGTCTGGCTGTTGATGTTGACGTAGCGCAGACCTTCCTGCGGCACTTCGTAGGTTGTCACGGTCTGGGGGACACCGGCGCCTACGACGACTTCACCATCGAGGTAGACAGTCTCGACCGGGTTGGCCTTGACGAATGTGATGGTCTCCGTGGTCGGTTC
>NZ_LWGH01000172.1:0-255 GCF_001635395.1 Sulfitobacter sp. HI0129
CGCCTTTGCCGAACCCTACAAGAAGGGCATCGAACTGGCGCTGGAGGAGATCAACGCCGAGGGCGGCGTGTTGGACCGCCCGCTCGAATTCATCTTCCGCGACGATCAGGGCGATCCGGGCGAGGCGATCAAGATCGCCGAAGAGCTGATGACCTCCGAAGGCGCCGCCATGATCACCGGCTCCATCCTGTCCAACGTGGGGCTGGCCATCGCCTCGCTCGCGGCGGAAAAGGAATGGGTGTACCTCGCGGCGGA
>NZ_LWGH01000173.1:0-372 GCF_001635395.1 Sulfitobacter sp. HI0129
ATATCGCAAAGCCGCTGGCGGAATCAGGTGCCGTTCATATCATCGGCGACGTGGCGACCTATCTGCCGGACTATCAGGTTACGACCGTCTTCACCTCTACCAAGAATGCCGAGAGTGAACAGCAGATGACGCAGGACTTCATCGGGGCCTATTCGAAGGGTGTGGCCGATTACAACGATGCGATGATCACAAAGTCGGGACCCGATGCAGCGTCGGCAAGGCCTTGCTCTTCAGCCTTGCGGGCCAGCGCCTCTTCGCGCTGCGCATTGAGCCGCCGCAGCGTCCGGGCGCGGGAAAAATACCGTTCGATCACATAGCTAATGCCGCCGTAGACGACGATGATCGAAACAAGGATGCCATAGGCCCCGGCGA
>NZ_LWGH01000174.1:0-3833 GCF_001635395.1 Sulfitobacter sp. HI0129
ATGCCGGTTCCAGATAGCTTTGCCACAGGTCGAGCACGACCTCGTCGCCGGGATGTTCCGGATGCGCCCAGAGGGCGGCGGCGGGAAAGGCCACCGCATAAAGCGGTTCGGGCCGGTCGCCCAGATCATGGGCCGATGCATCGGGCAGCACATGGGTGCCGTGCCGCCGCAGGATGCGCCCCACCCGGCCCGCGGCATAGGCGGGCATGCGGGTATGGCCGCCCTCCACCATTCGGTTCTCGGAAAACGGACGGGTGCGCACGGCATCACCGGGGCCAAAGGCGGGATCCGGTCCGCCGGGCCGGTCGGCGGGGCCGCCCCGGGCCAGCGCCGCAGGCACATCCGCCGCCTGCAGCTTCTTGGCGGCAAGCGGGCTTTGTGACGGCTCTGCCGCGCCGGAAAGTTCCCCCGGGGAGACGACATCGCGGGCGACCAGCAGATCGGCCAGGGCCGCAAGCCATTTTTCGTAATAGGAAAATCGTGCGTAATCCGGCGGGCGCAACGCCTCACGCGCATGGCGCGATACATCGATGTTCCATGCGCCCAGCGCCCCTGCCGCCAGCGTTACCGCCAACGCACGCGGATGCCATTCCTCGTGCCAGACCTCGCCTTCGGGTTCCGGCACGACAGCGCCATCGCCAAAGCGCCCGCCCATGTCATGGGGGCGCGTCACGGGTTCACCGCAAGGCCGCAGCCGATCATGCTGTCGCGGGTCACCAGTGCGGCAAGCGCCTCTTTGTCCAGCCCCTCCGCCCCCTCGGGCCGGCGCGGTACGACCAGATAGCGCACCTCTGCCGTGCTGTCCCAGACGCGCACGGCGGTTTCCCTGGGCAGGGTCACCCCGAACTCGGCCAGCACCTTGCGCGGCTCGCGCACGGCGCGCGCGCGGTAGGCATCCGATTTGTACCAGCCCGGCGGAATCCCCAGAAGCGGCCACGGATAGCAACTGCACAGCGTGCAGACGACCATGTTGTGTACGGTGCCGGTATTCTCCACCGCGACGATATGCTCGCCCTGCCGCCCGTAAAGGCCCATATCCGCTACTGCAGCCGTGGCATCCTCCAGCAAGGCTGCGCGGAATTCGGGCTCGGTCCATGCCCGTGCGACCACCTGCGCGCCGCCCCGCGGGCCGATGCGGTTTTCATAGGTATCGATGATCGCATCCAGCGCCGCGGGATCGACAAGCCCCTTGCGCTCCAGCAGGGTTTCCAGCGCGCGTACCCGCAGCGCAGGCTCCGGCGGCAGCAGGGTGTGCGGATGGTCGGGACCGTGCGAATGGTCTGAATGATCATGGGGCATGACCACATCCTGCATGGAGCGAATCCCCTTGTCCATCGCCCGCCACGGCAACGCGACATCTATTTGAAAAAACGACATACTTATAATGCCAGAATCTGCGTATTTCATGCTATGGTGAGGGCACGAAACGAGTCTGATCCACCTCAATTCCAGGATAGCCCTCTTACTCGGCGTGGTAGAGTACCGTTTCGACAGACCGCCGCCCCAAAGCGGCGGTCTTCGTTTGCGCCCGCCACCGCTGCCCGCCCTGCCATCCATGGCCGTCCCGCCCCTTCGCGCCGCCTCCAGCGGCAAACCGGGGCCGACCGGCCCGAACCTGCCCTTGCCCCCAAAGCCAAACTTGCCTAGATACGCCCAAAGCCAATTCGAAAGCCGTTCACGCCCATGGAAAACGTCGTTCTGATCATCCACCTGTTCCTCGCCCTGGGCCTTATCGGGGTGGTGCTGCTGCAACGTTCCGAAGGCGGTGGCCTCGGCATGGGTGGCGGTGGCGGCGGCGCCGTTTCAGGACGCGCCGCGGCGACGGCCCTGGGCAAGATGACATGGATCCTCGCCATCGGCTTCATCATCACTTCCATCACGCTGACCATCATCGCGGCGGGAAAATCCGCCGGGGCCTCGGTCATCGACCGGCTGGGCGACTCGGTTCCCGTGTCTTCGGGCACCGCCGGTGACAGCCTGCCCAGCGGAAACGACCTGCTGCCGCCCTCGGCGACAGACAACGCGCCGCTGGTGCCCAGCGCCGATTAAACCAGTAACCGCAACAGATTGAGGATCACGGGGCCGCCGCCAACATCATGTTGCGCCTCGGCCTTGCCAAGATCCGCCGAATCCTGCTATTCTCAAGTCCCGTGGTGCCGCTGTTTCAGCGGCATCGCCAGTCGGACTTTGGGACTGGCGCATCAGAATATCACGGGGGTCTCCGCATATATGGCACGCTATATCTTCATCACCGGCGGTGTCGTTTCCTCGCTGGGCAAAGGTCTGGCGTCTGCCGCTCTGGGTGCCCTGCTGCAGGCGCGCGGGTTCAGCGTGCGACTGCGCAAGCTTGACCCGTACCTGAATGTCGATCCCGGCACGATGTCGCCCTTCGAGCATGGCGAAGTCTTCGTGACGGACGATGGCGCGGAAACCGATCTCGACCTTGGGCATTACGAACGTTTTACCGGCGTCCCCGCCCGCATGACGGATTCGGTGTCTTCCGGGCGCATCTATTCCACCGTGCTGGAAAAGGAGCGCCGGGGCGACTACCTCGGCAAGACCATCCAGGTGGTTCCCCATGTCACCAACGAAATCAAGGATTTCCTCGACATCGGCGATGACGAGGTCGATTTCATGCTCTGCGAAATCGGCGGCACCGTGGGCGATATCGAAGGGCTGCCGTTCTTTGAGGCGATCCGCCAGTTCAGCCACGACAAACCGCGTGGCCAGTGCATCTTCATGCATCTCACCCTGTTGCCCTATCTGGCCGCAAGCGGCGAGTTGAAGACCAAGCCCACCCAGCACTCCGTCAAGGAACTGCAAAGCATCGGGATCGCGCCCGACATCCTCGTCTGCCGCTCCGAACACCCGATCCCGGACAAGGAGCGCGAGAAGATCGCCCTGTTCTGCAACGTCCGCAAGGAAGCGGTCGTGGCGGCCTATGACCTCGCCTCGATCTATGACGCGCCGCTGTCCTACCACGAACAGGGCCTCGATCAGGCAGTGCTGGACGCCTTCCAGATCTCGCCCGCGCCGCGCCCCGACCTTGCCGTCTGGCGCGATGTCTCCGACCGGGTGCACAACCCCGAAGGCGAAGTGACCGTTGCCATCGTGGGCAAATACACCCAGCTCGAAGACGCCTATAAATCCATCAAGGAGGCGCTGACCCACGGCGGCATGGCCAACCGTGTCAAGGTGCGCGTCGAATGGGTCGATTCGGAGCTTTTCGATACGGCTGCCGACGTGGGCCCCCACCTCGAAGGGTTCCACGCCATCCTCGTCCCCGGGGGCTTTGGCGAACGGGGCACCGAGGGCAAGATCAAGGCCGCCCAATACGCGCGTGAGCACAAGATCCCCTATCTGGGCATCTGCCTCGGCATGCAGATGGCGGTGATCGAAGCCGCCCGCAACGTGGCGGGCGTCAAGACCGCCGGGTCGGAGGAATTCGACCACGAAGCGGGCAAGAAACGGTTCGAGCCGGTGGTCTATCACCTCAAGGAATGGATCCAGGGCAACCACAAGGTCGAACGCAAGGTGGGCGACGACAAGGGCGGCACCATGCGGCTGGGCGCCTATGACGCGCGGCTCAAGGAAGGCTCGAAAGTGGCGCTGGCCTATGGCACGACGGCGATCGACGAACGCCACCGGCACCGCTACGAGGTGGACATTTCCTACCGCGAACAGCTTGAGGAAGCGGGCCTGTGCTTTTCCGGCATGTCCCCCGACGGTCGCCTGCCGGAGATCGTGGAATGGTCCGATCATCCGTGGTTCATCGGCGTGCAGTTCCACCCGGAACTGAAGTCGAAGCCTTTCGCGCCGCATCCGCTGTTTTC
>NZ_LWGH01000175.1:0-274 GCF_001635395.1 Sulfitobacter sp. HI0129
CCTGGCGCGTGCCGCCACCACATCGTAGGCCCAAGCGACTCAAAGTGGATGGCAGGTGAAAGCCGATAGACTCTTTGGAAAAGCACCTCTGCACAGGCCAACCGAACCTTCCGATACAATACCACAGTGAAAATCCTCCCAGTCTCCCTGCAGCCAGAAAGGCTTTATGGTGGACGACTTTTACACCTCACGTATCGGGGTCATCCCGCCGCTACCGTGGCCGACTTCCTCTCCGCTGTTCTCAAAAAGGCTTGGCTGGAATGTAATTTCCAAG
>NZ_LWGH01000176.1:0-246 GCF_001635395.1 Sulfitobacter sp. HI0129
GGCGGACGAGATCGCCAACGATCCGACGGTCGAGCGCTGCGAACGCAGGGCGCGTGCCCTTGGCTTCGGCGCTGCGGCGGCCCGCATCGCACGCGGATCGGTGTCGCGCCAGGCGAAGATGTTGGTGACACGGAAGGCGCCGAAGCCAAGGGCACGCGCCCTGCGTTCGCAGCGCTCGACCGTCGGATCGTTGGCGATCTCGTCCGCCTTGGATGGATTGAGCATCACGAACATGACCCGCCGGGC
>NZ_LWGH01000177.1:0-385 GCF_001635395.1 Sulfitobacter sp. HI0129
CCTGACCGTTGTCTATCGAAAGTATGCCCGGCTCTTTGAATATTATTTGACGCTGGTGAAGAGGCTTCGCCCAAAAACGCTGGTGATGGAAAATGTGCCGGGCATACTTTCGATAGACAACGGTCAGGTGGTCAAGGCGATACTTAGTTCATTGAGTGACCAAGGTTACAGTGTTGCTTATGAAACGTTGTCCGCCGAACTCTATGGAACGCCTCAGGCTCGCCGCAGGGTGTTCATTGTTGCTAGCCGCATTGGGGACGCCGCCGAGCTATTGCCTAAACCAACCCATTGGTCCAAATTTTTGGATGGGCTTGGACGAAGGAAAAGTGAGCGACCTGAGGGCGCAGCAAAACGAATTGTTACTGTTGGGAACGCAATAGGAGAT
>NZ_LWGH01000178.1:0-459 GCF_001635395.1 Sulfitobacter sp. HI0129
TTGACGATCCCTACTTCGGCGCGCGGCTGGAAAACTGGCTGGTGACGCTGCGCAAGATGAACTGCGTCGTGATCATGATGACGCAGTATCCGAGCCAGCTGCGCGATAGCCGCGTCGGCAAGACCATCGTCGAGACGGTCCCGACCCAGATCCTCTTCCCGAACGACCGTGCCACGATCTCCGATTACGACTTTCTGCGCGTGAACGCCAAGGAGGCGGCCCTCCTCGTGCAGCCCACAATCGGCCAGCGCATCGCGCTCGTGCGCTCGGCGGGCGACAGCGTCTTTGTCGATGCCGATCTCTCCGCCCTCGGCACCCTCCTCCCCATCCTTGGCGGCGGCGCCACCGGCGAGGCCCGTGTGCCCGCCGATTGGCGCGCCAATCCTGATTTCTGGAGACATGTTATATGAGTTCGAAACCCCTCCTCGCGCTTTGTGCCGCCGCAGGCCTTCTCTCAGC
>NZ_LWGH01000179.1:0-1498 GCF_001635395.1 Sulfitobacter sp. HI0129
GACCCGGCTCGGGGGAAGCTGGCTATGACCCCCGGCCAGGCAGACATCCTGGGCGTGTCTTTCGGCGGCCGCCTCGTGGTCGTCACCGGCGGCGCGCGCGGACAGGGTGCGCTTCAGGCCCGGCATCTCGCGGCGCGGGGCGCGCAGGTGATCGTCGCCGACATCCTTGAAGACGAGGGCCGCGCCCTCGCGGATGAGATCGGCGCGCAATTCGCCCGCCTCGACGTGACCTCGGAAGCGGACTGGGCGGCGTTGCAGGCGCAATGCGGCGACCGGCCCCTGCACGGTCTGGTGAACAATGCCGGGCTCTACCGGCCAGAAACCATCCCCGACACCACGCCCGAGGATTTCGACCTGCAATACAAGGTCAACCAGTTCGGCACCTATCTGGGCGTGAAGTTCGCCGAAGCGGCGATGGGCCCCGAAGGCGGGTCGATCGTGAACATCTCGTCGCTTGCCGGGCTGCACGCCAGCAAGGGCATTGCCTATGTCGGAACGAAGTGGGCCGTGCGCGGCATGACCAAGACCGCCGCGCGCGAACTGGGCCCGCGCGGGATCCGCGTCAACTCGGTCCATCCGGGCATCATTCTCACCCCGATGCTGGACGCCTGGAGCGACGAGGACCTGAAGACCCGCACCGCTCAGGTCCCGCTTGGTCGCGCGGGATTGCCCGAAGATGTGGTCCATACGTTGCTGTTTTTACTGTCGGATTTCAGCCGCTACATCTCGGGGGCCGAAATCGCGATTGATGGCGGGTTGTCTGTCTAGACAATACCGGAAAGGATAGAGCCGCCGCACCGTCGATCAAACCGGGCGGTGCGTAGCGGTCGGTTCACCGGTATGAGGTAAGAGCATATCATGCCAGATACAGCCAGCCCCGGCCGACTGTCCACGATCGCATCGGCCGCATTGCTGGGCGGCACGATTTTCACCCTCGCGGACCTATTCAGCAACAATCACCTGTTCGCCGGAATCGCGATCACGCTGATCGTGTGCCACATCCTGATGCGTTGGCGTCATGTGCGCACCAACGCCAAGGTCCTGCTCCTGCTCGCCGCGCTGTCGGGGGCGCTGCTGGTCCTGACCGGGGGCGATCCGGGCAGCCTTGCCCTTGCAGCAAGCCGCGCGCTCTACCTTCCTGCCCTGCTGGCCGTCATGGCGATCCTGCGGGTGGCCGCGATGCGCTCGAACATCGTCAGTACCGCCGCCCATTTCGTGGTGGACCAGCCCCCGTCGCGGCGGTTCGCCCTGCTGGCCAGCGGCAGTCATATCTTCGGCATCCTGCTCAATCTCGGCGGCCTGCAGCTTCTGCTCGGGATCGCGCTGGCCGAACGTGACCGCGCCGCGCCCAGCCCCGACATCGCCGAAGTGCAGGGGCGGCGAATCACCAATGCGGTCCTGCGCGGCTTTGCCGCCACCATCCTGTGGTCGCCGGTCGGGCTGGCCATCAACATGCTCATCCCGCTGATGCCGACATTGGGATATGTGTCCTACCTGC
>NZ_LWGH01000180.1:0-986 GCF_001635395.1 Sulfitobacter sp. HI0129
TCGACGGCGTTGGAGTCCATCTCGACGCGGCCGTCGTGGAGGAAGGTCTGCAGGCCGCCCCACTGGCGGTGGATGTAGGTCAGTTTCTCGCCGAGGCGCGACTTAACCGAGATACGCAGACGCTGTGCCTGCAGCCAATCACCGAACTCGGCCACGAGGGGCGCGCTGCGGGCCTGACGGGCCGACAGACGTTGGCCCGGGCCCATGCCCCGGATCTCGACCTCGATGCGGTAGAGCTCAGCGATCCGGCGCAGGCCCTCGGCGGCGATTTCCGAGCCGTCGCGGTCGAAGACCTCCTTCAGCTTGCGCCGCGCATGCGCCCAGCAGTGGGCCACCGTGATCGGCGCGCCGCCCTTGCGGGAGGGGCGCGTCAGTCGATCGTAACCGGTATAGCCATCCAGTTGCAGGATGCCGTCGAAGCCCTGCAGGGGGAGTGTCATGAACTCTGTGTATCTTTCCCGGCCCATGCGGTTTCAGATACTCAAGCGTCGAAGCGCTCGCCGAACATTATGGCGAACTGGTTGCGGGCTGCAAACCATTCCCGAACATTTCTGCCATCCTTTTCGAACTTGCGGATTGCGAGATAGATCAGCTTGGTCGCGGCCTCGTCGGTCGGGAATGAACCGCGCGTCTTGATCGATTTTCGGATCACGCGGTTCAAGCTTTCTATGGCATTGGTCGTGTAGATGATCTTGCGGATCGCCGGATCGAAGCCGAAGAATGGGATCACCTCGGCCCATGCCCTGCGCCAGGCCGGAGCGATGGAGGCGTATTTCCCGGCCCATTTCTCCTCGAAGGCATCGAGCTCAGCTTCGGCCATCTCGGTGCTCGGGGCGCTGTAAATCCGGCGCAAGTCGGCCGCCACGATCTTGCGGTCCTTCCAGGAACAAAAGTTCAGAGAATGGCGCACCAGATGCACGATGCAGGTCTGAACCATGGCCTCCGGGAAGGCGGCGGTGATCGCCTCCGGAAAACCCTTGAGACCG
>NZ_LWGH01000181.1:0-17288 GCF_001635395.1 Sulfitobacter sp. HI0129
AAGCCGCCGAAATCCACCCGCTCCACGTCATCCCAGGTCAGCCCGCCATAGGCGAGGTAGGCCTCGGTGTTAACGTTCAGGGCGGGCGCTCCGACGATATAGGCCACGCGCTTGCCCTTGAGGTCGGCATAGGTCTCGATCCCCTCGTCGGCGGCGACGCCAACCGCGAGGTTGATCGCGCCGCCGTTGTTGGCCAACAGCACGCGAATGGGCTGCGGCCCCCAGTTTTCCGCACCGAAGTCGAACACGCCTTCCTGTGCCATATAGCTGCCGCCCACGCCGGTGGCCGAGAACTGCACACGCCCCTGGCGCAGCGGTTCGGTGCGCGACACGTCGTTCTTGCCCGGCAACACGCGCAGGTTCACGCCCGTTGCGTCCTGCAGCGCGGCCCCGATGGCGACCGATTGGTTATAGCCGGCCGATCCGGTGCCATAGGCTGTCCAGGACAATTGTTTCGGCAGATCGATGTCCTGCGCCGCCGCCGTCGTTGCGGTCAGGCAAACCGCCAATGCGGCTGTCTTCAGATGTTTCATGATGTTCCTCCCGGTTATTATTGTCAGCGCCACCCTTCGGAAAGTTTCCTCCCCCCGCCTCCGGATGACATCGCTTAGGACGACACTATGAATTATGAGACTGTGGTGTCAATTGAACGCCTCCGCCGAGCGCGTCCCCGCTGAAATTCGGCGGTGATGATCACGGGCACCGGGGAATGCCGAACTCCTGAATGGGGTTCGGTCCTTTCAGTATGGTTCTTCAGCGCCTTGAAATCGCCCTTCAAGCGGTAACGATCACGGCCCCTACAACGCTCACCTGTCTCTCTCAGGCCGACTCGAGCGGTTGATCTTCCGCGTTCTCGACGCTCTGGGGGCCTGCAACAGGGACATTGTCGATGAGCCGCACACCGTCGAGCCAGGCGGCCAGGAAAAGACGACCGGGGCGGTCGGCCTCAGTCATCACCTGCAGGTCGGGGTCGCTGCGCAGTTCGAGGTAGTCGATGCTGTCGAACCCGGCGGCGAGCAGTGCTTTTCTGGCCTCTCCAAGCGCCTGCGCGACTTTTCCACCCCTTCGGATGTCATTTGCCGCGATCGCCAACACCCGGGCGATCACCGACGCCGTTTCGCGCGGGCCGGCAGCCAACCGCAGGTTGCGCGAGGACATGGCGAGCCCGTCGTCTTCGCGCACGGTCGGGCAGCCGACGACGCGAGTCTTGAGGTCCAGATCCTCGGCCATGCGGGTCACCACCTGCAATTGCTGGTAGTCTTTCTCGCCGAAATAGGCGCGGTCGGCATCGCATTGCAGGAACAGCTTGGCCACCACCGTCGCGACCCCGTCGAAATGCCCCGGCCGCGTCCCGCCGCAGAGCCCTTCGCTGACGCCGGTCACTGTTATCGTCGTGGCGAAGCCCTCGGGGTACATCTGGGCACGGTCGGGCACATAGAGCACATCCGCACCGTATGGCGTCAGCTTCTCGGCATCGCTGTCTTCGGTCCTGGGGTATTTCGCCAGATCCTCGGGGTTGTTGAACTGCTTGGGGTTCACGAAAAGCGTCACGATCACCCGGTCATTCTCGGCGCAGGCCCGCTCTACCAGGCTGAGGTGGCCGGCATGCAGCGCGCCCATGGTCGGCACCGCGCCGATGCTTTCCCCGGCGCGACGCCAGCTTTCGGTCAGGGCGCGCAACTCGGCCTTGGTGCGGATGATCTTCATGTGCCGGGGTCCTCTTGGGAAAAGACATGTTCGGCGGCGGGGAAGCTGCGGGCGCGGACTTCCTCCGCATAGGTGCGGATGGCGGTGCGGGCGTCGCTGGCCAGATCGCCATAGCGTTTGACGAACTTCGGCTTGAAGGCATCGAACAGTCCCAGCATGTCGTCGATCACCAGGATCTGCCCGTCACAGCCCGCCGAGGCCCCGATGCCGACCGTGGGGATCGTGACCTCGTTGGTGATCTGATCGGCCAGGTCGGCGGGCACCTTTTCCAGCACGACCGAGAAAGCGCCGGCGCGGGTCACGGCGCGCGCGTCTTCGGCAATCCGGTCCGCATCCGCACCGCGGCCCTGTACCTTGTAGCCGCCAAGCGCGTTCACCGCCTGAGGCGTCAAGCCGATATGGGCCATGACGGGGATGCCGCGATCGACGATGAAGCGGATCGTCTCTTCCATATGGGCACCGCCTTCCAGTTTGACCGCACCGGCCCCGGTTTCGGCCATCAGCCGGGCGGCGTTGCGAAAGGCTTGTGCGGGGCTTTCCTCGTAGCTGCCGAAAGGCATGTCGATGACCATCAGTGCACGGGTCAGGCCGCGGGAGACGGCGCGCCCGTGCATCACCATCATCTCCATCGTCACGTCGAGGGTCGAGGGCAGTCCGTGCAGCACCATGCCGACGCTGTCGCCGACGAGAACCAGATCACATTCCGCATCCGCGAGCCGGGCCACGGGCGTCGTATAGGCGGTCAGGCAGACCAGCGGATCGGAGCCCTTTCGCGCGCGGATGTCGGACGCGGTAAGGCTGCGTTGCGGGGCGGATTGGCTCATGTCGGTCCTCCAGAGACAGGCTTGCTAGGGGATACGCGCTTGGGCATTTTTTCGCAAGTGCAGCATAATATTATTGCGCGCTGCTATACGTGAAAGTTATATCCGTACACGACGGATTTCCGCTTCAGAAGTCCAGCCCAAGGTCCAGAACCTGCGCCGAATGGGTCAACGCCCCCGAAGAGATATAGTCGACGCCCGTCGCCGCCACCTCGGCAATGCGATCCAGCTTCATGTTGCCCGAGGCTTCCAGAATGACCCGACCGGCGGTCATTTCTACCGCTTTCACAAGCGTTTCCGCATCCATATTGTCCAACAGGACGACATCCGCCCCGCCTTCGTCCAGCACCTCGGCCAGTTGGTCCAGCCGGTCGACCTCGATCTCGTAGCGGATCATGTGGGACGCCTGCGCCTTGACCGATTGCAGCACCGGGCGGATGCCTCCGGCGGCGGCAATGTGGTTGTCCTTGATCAGGATCGCGTCCGACAGGCTGAAGCGGTGGTTGAATCCGCCGCCATGCAGCACGGCCTGTTTTTCCATGATCCGCAGACCGGGCGTGGTCTTGCGGGTGCAGGTCACACGGGTGGCGGTGCCGCGCGTTTCCGCAACGAAAGCGGCGGTCAGCGTGGCGATGCCGGACATGCGCCCGGCAAAGTTCAGCGCGACCCGCTCGCCCGACAGGATCGAGGCTGCATCGCCCGTGATCTCCATCAGCAGATCGCCCGGCGCGATGGTGTCTCCATCCGCCTTGTGCACGGTGATCTTCAGCGCGGGATCGACGAGCCGGAACGCCAGCGCGGCAACCTGCAGGCCCGACACGACGCCGGCTTCGCGCGCATTGAGACGCGCGGCATAGCTGGTGCCGGCGGGGATGACCGTGCGGGTGGTGATGTCGCCGTAGGTGCCCCGATCCTCCATCAGCGCGGCGCGGACCAGGGGTTCAAGGATCAGGTCGGGCAGGGGAACGTGGCTCATGCCGGTTCCTTTCGGGTCTGTGTGTCGCGGATCGCCAGCGCGTCTTGCAGGGTCATCAGCGACCGGGTGCCGGTTGCGCCGTCTGTTTCAGGAAAGTCCGAGCGGAAATGTGCGCCCCGGCTTTCGCGGCGCATCAGCGCGGCGGCGGCGATCAGGACGCGGCCCGTATCAATCGCCGTGTCGATTGGGGTCATTGCCCTAGCCGGCCATCTTGGCAGAGAGGTCGATCATGCGCTGAACCGCAATACGCGCCTTGTCCGCGACGGTGGGATCGACCTCCACCGCGCCTTCCATCGTGTGAAGCGACCACAGCATCTTTTCCAGCGTGATCTTCTTCATGTAGGGGCACATGTTGCAGGGGCCGACGAAATCCACCTCCGGCAGCGCGACAGAGATGTTCGAGGCCATGGAACATTCCGTCACCCGCATCGCTTTTTCCGGGCGCTGCTGCGTCACGTAGTCGATGATGCCGCTGGTCGAACCTGAGAAATCCGCTTCGGCCACCACGTCGGGGGGGCATTCGGGATGCGCGATGATCCGGGTGCCCGGGTTCCATTCGCGGAAGTCCTTCAGGTCCTGCGCGGTAAATCGTTCGTGCACGATGCAGGCGCCATCCCACCACACGATGTTCTTTTTTGGCACCAGATTGGCGATGTTCCGGGCCAGATATTTATCCGGCGTCATGATGACCGTTTCGCTGTCCAGGCCGCGCACGATCTGCACCGCGTTGGACGAGGTGCAGCAGATGTCCGACGCGGCCTCCACCTCGGCCGTGGTGTTCACATAGGTGACCACGGGCGCGCCGGGATACTTGGCGCGCATCTCGGCGATGCCCTCGGCGGTGATGCTTTCGGCCAGCGAACAACCGGCCGCCATGTCGGGGATTAGCACCGTCTTGGACGGGTTCAGGATCTTCGAGGTCTCGGCCATGAAATGGACGCCGCACTGGACGATCACGTCGGCAATGCCGTGGTAGATCTCGGGCGTCATGTAATTGTGCGCCAGAATGACCGCGTTGCGTTCTTTCTTGAGCTCGTTGATCGCCGCCACATAGGGCGCATAGATCGCCCAGTCCGGGGGTGTCACGACACGGTCCATTCGGGCGTAGAGATCGGCCTGGGCGTCCGCGATATCCAAGGAAGGGGAAAGATCGTAATGATCCGCGAGTTCGGCGCGCTTCGCGATCTGGTCGAGCAAGGGGAGAATCTTCAAGTCAATTCGGGCCGCCGCGAAGGGCGCGACCGCACCTGAACGGTTTCGGCTGGGAAGTGTCTAATGGTCGACCGAAGCAAGGACAAGTTTCAGCGAGGGTAATATCGCAATGATATACGCTAACATGTGGCGGAAAGGCATTGGCAGACGATCACGGGCTGAGGCGTGGGAGCGCGGTAGGAATTTGGAGCGGCCCGGGTGGGGAAGTGGACGTTATTCGTATTCCGAGCGGACCCCGGAATCGATCACCCCACCCGCCGTCACCTGATTCGCGTATGTTGCTCCACCTTTTTGCCCGTCGTATCGTTGGACGGCGTCAGTGGCACGTGCCACTACCGGATTTGTCCTCGCTGTTTTAAAACAAGCCATTTATCCATCGTAGACCTGCTAAAGATCGACTGGTGCGCCACTGACCGGAAAACGAAAATCTGAGCGCTCGACGGGGCGCAAAGCAGTGTGAGAAATCTATGCCGGTTCTCGCGGGAGATTGCAGCGAGGTTACGGGTTGGAGTACGCAAGATCCAGACCGCTACCAGAACGATCCATTATGTCTCCGACTGCGCTGAAGACTGGGGCCACACCATCCGGATCAAGGAGGTCTACGAGGTCACCCCGCGCATGACCTATCCACGGCTGCCCGAGCCCACCGGACCCTGCCGACCCGAAGGTGCCGGGTGGTTCGAGCTACAAAAAATTCCTCGAAGCGCTTGCCTATCCGGTTGACGAGCAATACGAGGACGCGGGCGCGCTGGTCAGGCGGGGGCTTCGATGCCGAATTTGTCAGGCTAGACAGCATCATATAACGTTTCGACCGGCTCGTTAAGAAGCGCCCATGAGCCTGCAAACCCAAGGCCGAGGCGGTAACCGGAAACTGATCCATAATAGATTGCCAAAATGCCTGCGATTTCTTTTAACTTTTCTACCAAATCGGGCGCTTTTCAGACCCTTTTCTCCCAGCCTTAATCTCTCTCGAAAGTCACTTTTCCCGCGCAAATAGTTGTTTGAGCCGTGGCATCGGTAATCTGATCGGGTGCAAGCTTTTTCAGGTCGTGGCTCATCACAACGACATCCGCCATCAGCCCGGGAGCGATGCGGCCCTTGCGGTCTTCGTTGAATTCCGCCCAGGCATTGTCCCGGGTATAGCTGGTGAGCGTTTCAATCAGTGTCTGTGTTTGGTCGGGCCATTCAGGGCCGAGGCCCATGGGTGCGATCGCCGCCTTCACGTTCGTCATGACTTCCACCCCGATCACCGGCCAATCGGTCGAGAAGATGACGGTTGCGCCGCTATCGCGGATTTGCCGCCATGGGTAGGCCCCCGCAATCTGATGATCGTGCAGGTATTTGCCGACCCCGCCAGGGGGAAATATGCCGCCGAAGGGTGCATGACCGGGTTGGATTGACGCTACGATGTCCAGCTCGGCCAACCGGGGGATATCGTCCGGATGCATGACTTCCAAGTGTTCGATCCGGTGGCGGCTGTCGCGTTCTCCGTTGGCGGCGCGGGCGGCTTCGAAGCCGTCTATGGTGCGCCTGATCCCGGCGTCGCCGATGGCATGTACCGCAATTTGCATTCCCATGGCGTCGATGCGCCGGCAGGCTTCATTGAAATGTTCGGCTTCGAAGACCGGGTCGCCGTAGTTGTCCGTGGTCCCTGGGTAGGGCTCCAGCATCAGGGCGGTCCGGCCCTCGACCACACCGTCGATGAACATCTTCACATGGCGGCACCAGACCTTGTCGCCGGCGAAGTCGCGGCGCATGGACTCTGCTTCTTCCAAACGCTCAAGCGGGTCGAAGCTCTTGAGGTGAAAGGGTACGGCTGTGCGGCACAGGAGCGTGCCTTCCGCTTCCATCTCGCTCAGCAGTTCGAGCTGATAGCGGTTGCCGTCCATGCAGTGGAGCCCGGTGATCCCCTGTGCGGCGCAATGTTTCATACCCTCGGCGATCACCGCCTTGTCTTTTTCACGTTGTTCCGGGGTCGGGGTCGGCACCGGATCAGCCCCGGTGACGAGCCCGGCCATATCGCGCCCGCCATGGCGTGTCAGCTTCAGGATCGGACCATAGGCCCCGGGTTCACGCAGTTCCCCTGTGGCCAGTCCGTCCTCTCCCATGACGATGATGCTACCGGCATCCGTTTCCCCGCCGTGCAACAGACCGGCGAGTTCCAAGGCGGCGGTATTGGCCCATATTGTGTGATGGTCTGGCGCGAACATGGCGAAGGGTCTGTCGGGGCTGGCTTCGTCCAGTTCCTGTCGCGTGGGGGTACGCGTATCATGCAGGATCGCGTAATCGGCCTGCACGGCGAAGACGATGCGGTCTTCAGGATGGGCGTTTGCATAGGGGGCGATTGCGGCCCTGAGCGCGTCCATCCCCTGTACGCCAAAAAGGTCAAGGCAGGATAGTTCGACAGAGCCGCCGAAAAGGTGGACATGGCTATCGATGAAGCCGGGCATAACCGTCCCGCCTCGCGCATCGATCACCTTGGTCTGGGGGCCGGCGAGGTCACGTAACTCGGCGTCCGTCCCGAGTGACTGGATAACCCCATCCGAGATTGCAATGGCAGTCGCGCCCGGCGGTGTGGATTCGTCAAATGTCAGAAGCGCGCCATTGAATATGATTATGTCGGGATGCTTTGTCATAAAAATCATCTGCCTGTTGGCGGCGCGCCGCCCGGAAGGTGCGGCGCGCGGTATACCATCGAACCCGTCGCTGGGCGCAGCACCGGCAGATGCTGCGCGCCGTGCATCACTTCTGCAGTTCCGTCCAGATCTGGGTGTAGATCTTTGAAACTTCAGGGGGGCACGTTTCAGCGATATAGGCTGCGTCCTTTACCTCGTCCGGGACGACGATCTCCGGTGCTGTCTTCATGTCTTCCGGCATGAACTCCTCCGAGCCTTCGATCCCGTTCGCGTAGCGGGCGAATTCGGAAAGCATCGCGGCATTTTCGGGTTCCATGATGAAGTCGAGGAACAGCTTCGCGTTCTCCACGTTCTGGGCATCGGAAAGGATGGCCGCATTGTCCATCCAGACGGGGTATCCCGTCGCCGGGTAGCCGAAGGCGATATCGTCGTTTTGCAGACGTGCCCGCATCGACGCACCGTTCCAGTTCACCCCGGCCGCAAGGTCGCCCTTGGCGTATTTCTCGATGTTTCCGTAGTCCATGGAGAGCCAGTTCTTCTTGGCTTCCACCAGTACGTCGCGCACTTTTTTCAGCACTTCCTTGTCGCCGGTGCAGGTTTCGCCGCCGACATAGTGAATAGCCATGCCCATCACGTCGTTCATTTCCGGCACGACGTTGATCTTGCCCTTCAGTTCCTCTGGTGGGTCGAGGATGAGGGCCGCATCGTTGATGTTACCGTCATAGACGGAAGTGTTCACAGTCACGCCCACGGTGCCCCACTGCCATGGCACGGAATACTTTCGGCCCGGATCGAAGGCGACATCCATCCAGCGATCTTCGATGTTACCGTGATTTTTAAGTTCCGATGGATCGAGCTCCATCAGCAGGCCCTCCTGCACGAAGATCGGGATATAGGTCCCCGAGGGCACCACGATATCGAAGCCGTGACCACCCGCCTTGATCTTGGCCAGCGCGGTGTCGTTGCTGTCGTAATCGGTGATCGTGACGTCGACGTCGTATTCCTTTTCGAATTTCTCGATCATCTCGGGGCTGGTGTAGTTGCCCCAGTTATAGATGTTCAACTCGCCCTCGGCGAAGGCCGGAGCCGCGAACCCTGCGGCGACAATGGCGGTAAATGTCTTTCTCATTACAGTACTCCCTGTTTTGCGGTTGTGGTTACTTGCGGATTCGACTGACGAAGAAGAAGGCGATGACCATGGTCACCGAAATGCCCAGCAGGACGGTAGAAATCGCGTTGACTTCGGGCGTCACCACCCGGCGCAGCTGTCCCAGCATGTAGGTGGGTAGTGTATCCTGCCCTGCGGATTTGACAAATTCGGTGATCACCACGTCATCGAGGCTGATCACAAAGGCCAGCATGGCCCCGGCAAGGATACCCGGCCATAGCTGGGGCAGCGTAATGCGTCTGAACACCTGAAAGGGTGAGGCATAGAGATCGGAGGCCGCCTGCTCCAGCGTCAGGTCCATTCCCTGCAACCGGGCGCGGATCGGCAGGTAAGCAAAAGGAATGCAGAAGGCGGAATGCGCGATGACCAGATATCCCAACCCGGTGTAGCCTGTCTGCACCTTGATGCCTGCGAAAAAGATGAGCAGTGCCACTGCAGTGACGATTTCAGGAACCATGAGGGGCTGGTTTATCGTCGCGAAGACAGCCGAATATCCCCGGTAGGGCCTAACCCGGGTGGTGGCCAAGGCAGCAAGTACGGCCGCCGAAGTACTGATAAGGGCGGCCCAGAACGCGATGATGAGGCTGCGGACGGTCGCTTCCTGCACCTGTTCGTTGGCCCAGGCGCTGGCGTACCAGCGAAGTGAGAACCCCTCCCAGATGGCGACGGAACTGCCCGCGTTGAACGAATATACCACCAAAAGAATGACTGGCAGGTAGAGCGAGATGAAACATATGGCGGCGATGGTGGTGAAGCCGTATTGCCGCCGGATGTCGAAGCCGGTTGCCCTAGCCATGGCTGACCTCCTCCCGTCCGGCGGCCCGGACATAGAACAGCAGGGCCACCATTACGGTGGCGAGAAGTGTGATCGAAAGGGCCGCGCCAAGGGGCCAGTTGCGGCCTTGTCCGAACTGTAACTCGATCAGGTTGCCCAGCATGAGCTGTTTACCCCCGCCCATGACCCGAGGCGTCACATAGGCCCCAAGCGAGGGCACGAAGACGAGGATTGATCCCGCGATGAGCCCCGGCTTGACCAAGGGCAGAATGATCCGGCGCAAGACGGCAAAACGGCTGGCATATAGATCGTAGCCCGCTTCGATCAGGCTGAATTCGAGGCGCTCCATGCTCGCATACAGAGGCAGGACCATGAGCGGCAGGTAGACGTAGAGCATACCGATCATGATTGCCGTTTCGGTGAACAAGATCTGTAGCGGTTCGTCGATAACGCCGATGGAAATGAGAAAGGTGTTGAGCGTGCCTTCGTTGCGGATCAACTCCATTACCGCGAAGGTTCGTATGAGCAAGTTTGTCCAGAAGGGGATAATGATCAGTAGCATCCAGAAATCGCGCTGATGCTTCGGGCGGGTCGCGATGAAATAGGCCGTGGGAAAACCGAGGATGATCGCCCCGATCGTTGTGAGAAGGGATAGTTTCACAGAGCGCCAGAAGATCGACAGATGCGCATCGGCAAAGCTCAGCGTGTCATCGAAGATATCGCGCTGAAGAAAGACATTGAACCAGGCATCGGTGGAGAATTCCCATCTCACCCCGCCGTAATCCCCGGCGGTGAGGAAGGAATAAACCAGTGTGATCAGCAGCGGACCGCTCGCGGCGAAAATCAGGATCGTCAAAGCCGGGGCGAGCAGGAGCCACCGGTTGCGGGCTTCGCGTCGGTCGCGTTTGCGTGCCAGATCGCTCATCCCGTTAATCCCTCAGCACTTGACCCACGCCGCCGGGAAAGGCGATGCCCACCCTGTCGCCCTGTGCGGCGTGCTGGAACATGTCCGGATTGTTTTGCGCCCGCACGACGAAGCGCGTGCCGTCATCAAGGTCTACGTGGTAATGGGTGTCTGTGCCGAAATAAACAAGATTTGACAGCCGGCCCGCCGCAAGGCCCTCGGCCTCGGGTACGATGCGGGCGTGTTCGGGGCGTACCGCCAGAGTCACTCCGCCACCCTCTCGTCCGTCCCCGGCCCGAGCGGCGATCCGTTGACCCGACCCCAGTCGCACCTGCGCCTCCGTTCCTTCGGAAGACAGGACCTCCACAGGGAGGAAATTCGTATCCCCGATAAAGTCCGCCACGAAACGTTCGGCCGGGTGGTCGTAGATATCACGCGGGCTGCCGATCTGGCGGATCGACCCGGCATTCATTACCGCGATCCGGTCCGACATCGTCAGCGCTTCCTCCTGGTCATGCGTAACGAAGACAAAGGTGATGCCGGTTTCGGTCTGAAGTCGCTTGAGCTCGATCTGCATTTCCTTGCGAAGCTTGAAGTCGAGCGCGGAAAGCGGTTCATCCAGCAGCAGGACTTTCGGTTTGGGGGCAAGGGCCCGGGCAAGTGCCACGCGCTGTTGTTGGCCGCCGGAGATCTGGCTCGTTTCCCGGTCCGCCATCTGTTCCATCTGGACCAGCGCCATCATTTCCCCGACCGTCTGGGCAATCTCGTCCTTCGGCTTGCCCAGCATTTCGAGCCCGAAGGAAATATTCTGCCTCACAGTCAAATGTGGAAAGAGCGCGTAACTTTGGAAAACGGTGTTCACCGGGCGGTGATGCGGCGGCGACCGAAGCAGGTCTTGCCCTTCCATCGTGACGCTGCCTGCGGTGGGATCGACGAAGCCTGCAATGACCCGCAGCAGCGTGGTTTTACCGCATCCAGAAGGGCCGAGCAGGGTGAAGAATTCGTTCTGCGCGATCGTGACACTGACATCGTCCAGCGCCAGGAACCGGCTCTTTCCCGTGCCATAGGTCTTGCTGACACCGGAGATCTCAATCATGCGCCGCTCCGTTCCACCGAAGGTCCATCCTGTCGCACCCATCTTTTGATCATATTATTGTGAGGCTAATCCCATGTTCCGGAGTCGTGCAAGGAAGAAATTGACGTAACGTCCGCTTCAGGGGGCTGGAAAAGGGAAGATCGGAAGAACTGCCAACTTCCGCGAACTCCGATATATCTGGCACTGGGGGATTCAGCTTCCAGTCACTGGAAGGGTTATCTGGCATCAGTATTCGATAAAGGAACGGGCGTCGCTTTGCTCTCAAATTGAGTCTTGCTTGATTTGGGTGTTGGAACGGAAGCATTCTAGCCCTGAGCATGCTCGGGCCCGTTCACCATGATATCGCTCTCTACAAGGTCTTCAGTGGTTAATCTGGCCTTCGGCTTGACCGTTGATCCACGGAAATTCGATCACATTTCTGACGGCGCGACCTTGGCTTATGACTTCCACCTCAGGATGACGCCTTAGGGCTTCTCGGTCGGGTCGGGTCGTGACCACAATCCTGAACCGAGGATCAAACCCGATGACCAACCAGATAGCGGACGGGCGTGCTCATGGAAAAGAGCACTGATGACGACTTGCTTCGGGAGATGATCGGTTTGTCCGCCGAACGGCCGATTTATACGGAATTCGGCGCCCAGGCGGGTGCTGACTATGGGGTTGAGTGGCCAGGGAGCGTTCGGGCGATCTCCATCAGTTTCGAAAGGAAAAGTTTTTCTGCCGGCAATGCCTGATGATGACTGCGGCGTGCGAGCACGATTTCGCGCTTCCAGCGTGTTTCGAGCAATGGCACCGATCGGACAAGCCCGTGTTCTTCTTCGAGAGCGAAGATCACCCGGGTCATCATCGTGAGGTAGCCGCCCTTGCAAACCATGGATTTTAGGGTCTGGACAGAATTCGTTGCTACGGCGGGCGTTGGCGGGGTCAATCCGTTCCGGCGAAATATGCCGTCGAAGCCCAGCCAGATGGCGTTTCCTTTCTCGGGCAGGATCCAGCGGTAATTTGTCAGATCTTCAAGCGCCAGTTCAGGGTGGTCAAAGATCGGATGACTGGGGTGGCCGAGAACGCAGACCTCTTCTTCGCAAATCGGTGTGACGATAACATCTGGGGTATAGCTGGGGTTGATGCTACCTATTACGGCAAAGTCCACCCGTCCGTTGGCGACGGCATTCAGCATCTCATCTCCCGCTCCTTCCACGACCTGGACCTGAATTTGCGGGGCGGTGCGGCCGATTGCTGCGAGCGTCGGTTGCAGCAACGTCGTGATCGCGCTGGGTACCAGCCCTATCCGAACAAAGCCTGCGGCAGCCCCATTCAGCATGCGTATCTCTTCCACCACGCGGGAGGTTTCGAATTCCATCATCTCGCCGTGCCGGCGTAGCGTTTTGCCGAAATCGGTGAGGCTCATGCCACCTGCGTGCCGGTCAAACAACGGTGCGCCCAAGGTCTCTTCCAGACGCCGTAGCGATCGGCTGAGCGCTGGTTGTGTCATCCCTATGCGCTCCGCCGCCGCGTTGATGGAACCGGCACGGGCGATGGAAAGAAAGACACGCAATTCTCGATGGTTCAAAAGCATTACAAATTGTTATGGGCAAAGCTTCAAAAGGCAATAGGCAGCAGTTGGTCCGTCCGGTCTACTGGATCACACCGCAGAACAAGGAACGGGATGTGCCATCTTCAGCTGCTGCCCATGCCAAGAATGTATATCTGCACTATACTCAGGCCGAACTTGACCACGCATATACCCAAGCGGAATGGGCGTCCAACATGGCGGTTCTGATGGATAGCTGGGCGAAACGGGGCGCCCCCCTGCGCCGTGCGGATAAAGGATATAGCGAACTGGCCTATGGGCCAGACCCCTGCGAGACCCTCGATCTTTTCGGCGGCGGGGGCAGGGTGGTTCACCTGCATCTGCATGGCGGTGCGTGGCATCGTCAATCGAAGGAGGATTGCAGTTTTATCGCCGCTTCCATGCGTGCTCAGAACGTGCCGTTCGTCGTACCCGAGTTCGGGAAATTACCGGACTATCGCATGCCGGATGTGCTCGATCAGATTGCGCGCGCGACACTCTGGACATTCGACAGGTTCGTGAAAACAGGGCGGGCCGACGGGATCGTTGTCTCGGGGCATTCATCCGGTGCTCACATGGCGGCGTTGCTTGCTTCATATAATTTCGGTGGCGCGCTGCCCGTTTCCGCATTACGCGCAATCCTTTGCATCAGTGGCTCTTACGATCTGCAACCAGTCATGCTGAGTGCGCGGCGCCAATACATTCACCTGAGCAACAACGAGCGAAAGAGGCTCAGCCCGATTGAACGGATCGCCCAGATGAAGGTCCCGCTGCATCTTTTATTCGGTTCTGAGGAATCACCGGAATTTATCCGGCAATCGCTGGCCTATGCGACAGCTTTGGGAAGGGGGGGGCGGCTTGCTTCCTGCACAAGAATCGAAGGTGCGAATCATTTTGAGATGGCCGATCAGCTCGGGGTCACCAATTCCGAAGTTGGGCAGCGGTTGGAGCACCTTCTCAACATGCCACACGAAATGGGACACCGGCCCCGGGAGAGCCATTCGATTGACGCTGAGACCACGGAGAACAACAAGCCACAGAGGAGGAGATCACGATGAAACTGTTTAGATCAGGGGCGATGGCCGCTGTTATTACCATATCCAACGCCGTTGGCGCGCTGGCGCAGTCTGGCCCTGTTGCGGTGGGAACACTGCCGCAAGGCTCGCTCGGATATGCAATCGCCGCGGGCGTAGCTCAAGTAGTGTCCGACAATACCGACATCAGCATGCGTGCGGTGGGGCAGGGGGGATCTTCAGTCTTCATACCTGCGCTCAACCGGGGCGAAATCGATTTTTCCACGTCAAATACATTCGAGGCGGTTTTCGCCACGCAGGGCAGTGGCAATTTTGAAGGCAACGTTAATTCGGACATCAGAGTCGCCGCAATGTTGCAGCCGTTCGAGGTGGGCATCATGGTTGCTGCCGACAGCGATATCCAATCGTTGGAGGACTTGCGCGGCAAGCCCTTCCCCATAGGCTATGCAAGGCAGCAGCTTGTTGGCGTGATGCAGGACGCCGTGCTGGAAGCCGCGGGGATGAGCTCTGATGATCTTGACGGCGTACCGGTGCCGAATTTCGTCGAAGGAGCAAACCTGTTGGCGCAGGGGGCCGTCGTTGGGGTTATGCTGGCCCCCGGGTCTGGCGTGGTACGGCAGACCATGGCGCAGGGACCGGTTCGTTTCATCTCCGTTATCGACGGGGAAGAAGCGGCTGCCAAAGTCGCCGAGTCGCTCCCGGGAAGCTATGTCGGCCGGGTGGAGCCTGTGGATCGGTTGCCTGAAATCACCGCGCCGGTGGATTTGATCGGTTATCAGTACGCGCTATTGACCCATGCGGGTGCCGATGACGAACTTGTTTATTCAGTGGTTAAAGCCCTTCACGAAAACAAGGCCGCTCTGGCGGAAACCCATGGATCCTTCCGTCGCTTCGACCCTGCAGACATGGCGGTACAGGTAGAAGGCGCGACCTATCATCCCGGCGCCTTGCGATTTTACCGCGAAGCCGGCCTGATGGAGTGACCAAAAGTCGTGGAAAAATACCGGCCCCTCGAACGGGGGCCGGACCGCTCGCGGCGGTGCTTGCCATCAGTATGGTCGTGCTTGCGGTGGCTTGGGCCGCGGGCGTTCACAGGATGCTGCGGCTGGCCATCTATACTGAACAATTCCTGGCCGCGGTTCTTGGACTTGCCGTCGCATATGTGTTTCTGACAATTCCGCTGAACCGTCTGCCGCGAATTATCGGTCGACCTCTTGACCTTGCTTTCGCGGGGACCGCACTGGCAGGTGGTGCTTGGCTTGCGTGGCAGTACCCTGCGCTTTCGCTTGCTGCTGCGATCAATCCGAGCGACGCGTTGTGGGTTTCGGTCGCGGTTATCCTGACACTGCTGCTGGCGCTTTACCGGGTGGCGGGCTGGCCACTTACGGTGGTGGTGCTGCTCTTCGGTGGCTACGGTCTTTGGGGGGCCGCGCTACCAGGCCAGTTCCAAGCTCTGCCCATTTCGCCTGAACGGCTGTCCACGCAACTCGCATTGGATACCGGGGGGATACTCGGTACACCGCTGGCCATCGCGGCGACGGTTGTTGTGGTCTTTGTGGCGTTCGGTCGCCTTCTTGACCATCTCGGAGGCGCCGCCTTCTTTACAGATCTTGCTGCGGCGCTGATGGGTGGTTTTCGTGGCGGGGCGGCAAAGATTTCCATCGTCGCCTCGGCGCTCTTCGGGTCGATCTCGGGGAGTGCTGTTTCAAACGTGGCGACAACTGGAGTGATTACCATTCCGCTGATGCGCCGATCAGGGTTCCGGGCGGAAAATGCCGCCGGGATTGAGGCAGTCGCCTCCACTGGGGGCCAGTTGACCCCGCCGGTGATGGGAGCCGCGGCCTTCCTGATGGCGGAGTTCCTGAACATCTCTTACGGCGAGGTAGTCATCGCCGCTCTGGTACCTGCGCTACTCTACTATCTTGCGCTGTTCCTGCAGGCAGATCTCACCGCCGCGCGAGAGGGTATATCCGGAATGGCAGCGTCGGAGAGACCGCGCGCCGGTGTCGTTCTGCGCCGCGGCTGGGTTTTTGCACTGCCTTTTGTTGTCCTGATATGGGCGCTTTTCGGATTGAGTTATCAGCCTGCCACCGCCGGATTAATCGCCAGCGCCACTCTGCTTCTCGTCGGACTGGTCCTGCCAAACGCCCGGCCCGGGCTGCGACCGGACAGGTTGATCGCGGCGATTGCAGCGGGAGGGACCAGCTTTGCGCAAATCGTCGTTATCACTGCCGCCGCCGGTATCGTGATCGGAGTTTTGAATGAAACCGGGCTTAGCTTTGGCATGACGTCCTATCTTGTGGGGTTCGCGCGTGACGAGGCCCTCACACTGCTGTTTCTAGCAGCAGGAGTTTCCATCGTCCTTGGTATGGGAATGCCTACTATCGCGGTCTACGTGCTTCTGGCCGCGCTGGTCGCACCGGCGCTGACCAGATTGGGAATCGATCCCATATCCGCTCATCTTTTTGTCCTCTATTTTGGCATGATGTCGATGATCACTCCGCCCGTAGCCATAGCGGCTTTCGCCGCGGCAACACTTGCGGATGCTGGGCCCATGCGAACGGCTGTCGCTGCACTGCGGTTCGGTTGGCCCGCTTTCGTCCTCCCTTTTGCTTTTGCTTACAACCCCGCCCTGCTGTTGGCGGGGTCGGCGTGGGATGCGACGTTGGCTTTTGTTCCGACCGCCTTTGGCGTCGCGCTCGTTACAATCGGTTTTGCCGGTTGGTTCCGCAGCCAGTTGCGGGCCATCTGGCGCGTTCTGCTGGTCGCGATCGGCGTCGCGCTGATCCTTTGGCGGATTGCGATTTAGCCAATCTCCACCAGCGGGGTTTCGATAGTGCATGTAGTAGTCGGCGCCCACCTCCATATTCTGGTTCTTCCAGTGTCGTCGCCATTGACCGATCATCAGGTTTTGCTCTGGTTGGCAAAGATCAGCACCGTGATATCCAGCGCCTCGCGCGCCATGGTCCAAAGCGCCTGCACGGTATACATCGCCGAGCCGTCGCCGATCAGGCCCAGAACCTTGCGGTCCAGGCAGGCAATGGCGCATCCGATGGCCAGCGGCATCCCGTACCCGATGGAGCCAACGCAGTTATTCAGCCATGTATGCCGTGCCGCCCCCTTCGTCGCGGGAGAGAACCCGCGCCCGCTGGTCACGGATTCGTCCACCACGATGCCGTCTTCAGGAATAGCGCGGGCGATGACAGCCGCCAGCGCGTCCAGAGCGCCCCGAGTGCTGCGCCCAGATCCGTGCCCGCGGGGCGAGCGAAATGATCTCGGCATCCTCGCGGGTGAGTCGCGCAGGCTTGCCGGGATAGGCAAAGAAGCCGATGGGGGCGCGGTCACCGACCAGCACGATCCGTTTGAACCGGGCCAGAACCTTGAGCGCC